>CAIYDY010000296.1 GCA_903925015.1 uncultured Acidobacteriia bacterium | reverse complement strand
TTGTTTCTGCGCCTCGGTCCCGAAAAGCAGCAGGGGCAGCGAGCCGATGCCCGCGTGGGCGCCGTGCCAGCCCGCAAAAGACCCGTCGCGGGCGAGCTCCTCGGCCACCACCATGGATGAGGCGAGGTCGAGTTCCATGCCGCCGAAGCGCTCCGGGGTCAGGACGGATTCGAAACCCAGCTCGGCAGCCTTGCGGAGCGTGGCGACGGCAACATCATAGCCGCCTCCGCCCGACGTCGCTGCGATGATCGCGTCCACATTGGGCGCAATTTCCTTCTCGAAGAACTCACGCGCAGCCTTGCGGACGGCCTGATGCTCGGCGCTCAGATCCTCCGGGGTAAAAATCTCATTTGCAGGGTGGTCTTCTACCAGGAACGACCCGCCCGCCCTTTTTTGTCCAGCCATTTTGAATTGCCCCCGACTAAAGTATCTCGAAAATCCCGGCAGCGCCTTGGCCGCCCCCCACGCACATCGTCACCATGCCGTAGCGGTGGTGTTTCCGGCGCATCTCGCGCAGGATGCTCGCGGTCAATTTCGCACCCGTGCAGCCGAGAGGATGCCCCAACGCCACCGCACCACCGTTTACGTTCACCCGGTCCACGTCCAGCCCGGCGCCTTGGATCACACCCAGCGCCTGGACGGCGAACGCCTCGTTCAATTCGATCACGCCGATGTCGTCCAAGTGCAATCCGGCCATCTTCACTGCGCGCGGAATCGCCACCACGGGCCCGATTCCCATCAATTCGGGAGGCACTCCGCCCACCGCGAAACTGACGAAACGGGCCATCGGAGTGAGGCCCAGCTCACGTGCCTTCGCATCCGACATCACGAGCGCCATCGCCGCCCCGTCACTGGTCTGCGACGCGTTGCCCGCCGTCACCGTGCCTTGCACGTGGAATACCGGTTTCAATTTCGCCAGCGCCTCGATGGAGGTATCGGCGCGCGGACCTTCGTCCTTGGCGACCACGGTCTGCATGGTGGAGGGTTTGCCCTTGCCATCGAGCACGGTCGATTCCACGGGCACGGGCACGATTTCCTCGTCGAAGAGACCCTCGGACTGCGCCCTGAGAGCATTCTGGTGGCTACGGTAGGAAAATGCGTCGGCGGCCTCGCGTGAAATGCCGTACTGGCGCTGCACGTTCTCCGCCGTGAGGCCCATGTTGATGTAGACCTCGGGGTAGTTGCTCACCAGCCACGGATTCGGCGCGGGTTTGTTGCCCGCCATCGGGATCATGCTCATCGACTCGGCACCCCCGGCGAGCAAGATCTCCGCCCCGCCGGACCGAATCCGTTCCGCCGCCATCGCAATGGATTGCAGCCCGGAGCTGCAGAACCGGTTGATGGTGACGCCGGTCGTGGTGACCGGCAGGCCGGCGCGCAATGCGGCGATTCTGGCCATGTTGCTGCCCGATTCACCTTCCGGCATGGCGCAGCCGAGAATCACGTCCTCAATGTCCGCTACCGGGACCTGCGGGTACTTTTCCAACAACGCGCGTATGGTGGCGGCCGCAAGGTCGTCCGGGCGCGTGTTCCGAAATGCGCCTCGTCCGGACTTTCCCACTGCGGTGCGCAGGCAATCGACGATGACCGCTTCTGGCATTCGGGGCTCCTCAAATAATGTCTCACAATTGCATTCGATAACATGGGGGGCAATGCGACTTGCACCTCCAGCCCTCGGTCTTGTATGCGTTGGCGCGCTTTTTGCCCAGACCGACTGGCCCGCGTATGGCGGCGATTCCCACCAGACCCGCTACTCCAACTTGAAGCAAATCGACCGCTCGAACGTGTCGAAGCTGGAGGTCGCCTGGCAGTACGATACCGCCGATGGCACGGGCGATCCGCAGACCCAGCCGATCGTGGTCCACGGAGTTCTGTACGGTGTCACCCCGCGCCACAAGATCTTCGCCCTCGATGCAGCGAGCGGCAAGGAGCTTTGGCGTTTTGATTCCGGCACTCCGCAGCGCGGGGCAAATCGGGGAGTCGTGTACTGGGAATCGGGGGAGGACCGGCGAATCCTGGCGGGTGTCAAGGACCACATCTACGCCTTGGATGCCCGGACGGGCAAGGTGATCCCCACTTTTGGCGTGGAAGGTGCCATTGACCTCCGCGAGGGCCTCGGACGCGACGCCGCCAAGCAGTCCTACGTTCTGACCACGCCCGGAATCATCTACAAGGATCTGCTGATCGTCGGTGGGAGGCTTCCCGAGGCGCTTCCCTCGCCTCCCGGTGACATCCGGGCGTTCGACGTCCGCACGGGCAAGGTCCGCTGGCAGTTCCACACCATTCCCCACCCAGGCGAATTCGGCTACAAGACCTGGCCCCAGAATGCATGGAACTACACCGGTTCGGCCAACAATTGGCCGGGCATGGCTGTTGACTTGGAGCGCGGGATTGTTTTTGCGCCCACCGGTTCCGCAGCCACCGATTTCTACGGGGCGGACCGCACCGGCGACAACCTGTTCTCCGATTCCCTTTTAGCCCTGAACGCGGCGACCGGCGAACGGATCTGGCACTTCCAAGCCGTCCACCACGATATCTGGGATCGAGATTTCCCCTCGCCGCCGACCCTGGTGCGAGTCATGCACGGGGGCAAAGCGGTGGACGCCGTCGCTCAAACCACGAAACAGGGCTGGGTGTACCTGTTCGAGCGCGCCACAGGCAAGCCTTTGTTTCCGATTCGCGAATCCAAATACCCGGCCAGCGCGGCCCCCGGCGAGATTACGGCTAAGAAGCAGCCGTTGCCGACCAGGCCTGCTCCGTTTGCCCGCCAGCGGTTGACCGAGGACATGCTGTCCAACCGTACGCCGGAGGTCCACGCGTGGGCTCTCGACAAGTTCCGAACATTTCTCAGCGCGGGCCAGTTCATCCCGTTTGCGGTCGACAAGGAGACCGTGATCTTCCCCGGGTTCGACGGCGGAGCCGAATGGGGTGGGTCCGCCTACGATCCGGCAACCGGCCTCTTGTACGTGAATGCGAACGATGTGGCCTGGACCTCCAGCCTTGCCGCGAACACGGCACCGAATTCCGGTCGCCAAGTCTATCTGACGAACTGCGCCGTCTGCCACGGCGATGCCATGGCGGGTGCGCCGCCGTCGATCCCGTCACTTGCCGCATTGCGTGGCCAAAGGACGGAAGCGCAGGTTGCGGCGGTAGTGCGTACGGGGGCTGGACGCATGCCGTCCTATCCGAATCTAAAGGCCGAGGATGTTGCGGCACTGGCGAAATACGTCCTGAGTGGCGAGGACAAGGAACTGCAGTCCTCTGCGGATGCGGCCTCCCGGCCCAAATACCGCTTCACCGGGTACCACAAATTTCTGGATCCCGACGGCTACCCGGCCGTCGCCCCTCCGTGGGGCACCCTCAATGCGATCAACCTCAGCACCGGCGAATACGCATGGAAGATCCCGCTTGGCGAGTATCCCGATTTGGCGGCAAAGGGCATGAAGGATACGGGCAGCGAAAACTACGGTGGACCGGTGGTGACCGCCGGCGGCTTGGTGTTCATCGCCGCGACGAACTTCGACCGCAAATTCCGCGCGTTCGACAAGGCAACGGGAAAACTGCTCTGGGAGACGACCCTGCCATTCGCTGGAAATGCGACGCCGGCGGTCTATTCGGTGGATGGCCGCCAGTATGTGGTGGTACACGCGAATGGTGGCAAGAGCGGAAAGTTCGGTCCGCAAGGCGGCATGTATATCGCGTTTGCGCTGCCCAAGTGAGACCCCGGCGTGCCCGGTGACAAAAATGTTCGACCTCTATCTCTTTCGGAATCAATAGGTTTCCGGCTGAAGCTGCGGTTTTGCGGCTTCGACCGGGCTACTATCTCCTCCGAGGAGATCCACATGAACATCTACAGCAAAGGCCGCGTCAATGTCACGACCCCCGGCACACCCGTTCCGCTCACCACCGATCCCACGATCCGAGCTTGCAAGCTCTTTTTCCAGGTGATCCCGGGACTCACGGGCAAAACCTACGTCGGACTGACGAATATGACCAAGGGCACCCTCGCCGGAGTGGCGCGGGTCCTATGGCCGAATGCCTCGGGCGGCTTTTCAGAGACCTTCCAAGTCGAATCGCAGGACGGATCGAATTCGATTTTTCTTTCCGAATACGCGGTTGACGCGGACGTGGCGGGTGAAGGCCTGCTTGTCACTTACTGGCAGGACTAGGCTCCAAACGAAAGCGGCGCGGGTCCCAACCGGGAACCCGCGCCGCCCATTTTAGAACCTGAACATCCGCTACACCATCAGTGTCGCCACATCCACAGGTGACCGGTTGCCTTCCACCACCACGATGCCCGTTTCCGTCACGTGGTACAGCTTCTTATCCCGCTCCAGGTCGTAACCAATAGTCCAATCCTCCGGGATGCGCACGTTCTTGTCCAAAATCGCCCGCCGGATCTTCGCGCGCCGACCGATATCGCAGTTGTCGAGGATCACACTGTCCTCCACTTCGGCGCCGGTGTGGACCTTCACACCCCTGGCCAGAATGGAATTCTTCACCTTGCCGCCGGACAGGATGCAGCCCCCGGCAACGATGGAATCAATCGCCTCGCCTCTCCGGTTCTGCTCGTCGAAGGTGAACTTCGCGGGTGGGTCGGGATAGCTGGTGCTGCGCAACGGCCATTGCCGGTTGTAGAGGTTCAGCGGCGGCTTCACGGCGCGCAGGTCCATGTTGGCCTCCCAGTAGGCCTCGATGGTCCCGACGTCGCGCCAATATGTTTCGCCGGGAGCCTCGCCCGGAATCCGATTGGTCTGGAAGTCGTAAGCGTAAATCGGTTGCTGTTCCTGCACCAGTTTGGGAAGAATGTCGCGGCCGAAATCGTGCGAGCTGTTTTCGTCCTCGGCGTCTTCGCGAAGGGCGCGGAGCAGCATCCGCGTCTCGAAAAGATAGTTCCCCATGGAGGCATACACCATGTCGGGTTGGCCGGGAATGGTGGGCGCGTCCGGGTTCTTCTCGTGGAAGTTGAGGATCCGGTTGTCCTCGCCTGCCTCGATCACCCCGAACTCATGCGCGTGTTTCTTTTCCACCGGTATGGCCGCGATGGTGCACGCCGCATTCAGATTCTCGTGGAATTCGATCATGTGCGCGATGTTCATCCGGTAGATGTGGTCGGCACCGAAGATCGCCACAACGTGCGGCTCGGCTTGTTCGATCAGGTTGATGTTCTGGTGGATCGCGTCGGCGGTACCTTGATACCAAGTCTCACCGACGGACCGCATCTGGGCGGGAACAGGAATGATGAACTGGTTCTTCATGATTCCACCCATCTGCCATCCCTCGCTCAAGTGCTGAAGCAGACTCTGGCTGCGGAACTGCGTCAACACGTAGATCGAGTGGAGTCCGGAGTTGATGAAGTTGCTGAGGACGAAGTCGACGATTCTATATTTGCCGCCGAAAGGAACGGCCGGTTTGGCCCTTTCCTTGGTTAGGGGGTAGAGGCGCGTGCCCTTGCCCCCGGCGAGGATAATCCCGAGTACCCGCAGTCTCATGGCAAAGCCATTGTCTACCATGCGCACGCGCGACGCAACAGGCGTTTTCGTGGACGTGCGCGGAAGGCAATGTTTGCAGGGTCCCTAGCGCATATTGCCCGAAATGCCCGGGCGCAAGGACTGGTCTGGTACGCACGACCGCGCTCCTGCCGGAAACGATTCCGTCCAACCCGCCGATTCCTGTTACAATCGGAGTTTCCCCGTACACAAAAAGCCTTCACCCAAACAATGCCCTCCCCGAACAACCGGCCCCGGACCACGGTTGAGCAACTAGCGCGCCGTCTCCGCACAGAGATGACCCCCGTTGACGCCAAATTCTCCTACCACCAGCTCTATCCGGTGCCCGAGGAGGATCTCCGCCAATACCTCCAGGACCCGATTACGGCCCTTCCTCCGACGGTCACAGCCCTGTTGCCCTCGGTGGGAATCGTCTTGGCGCATTATTTGGAGCGCCAGACTCCGAAGGGTTCGGTCGCAGTGACCGAGGAAAAACCGGTGGAAGCGAAATTGGTGCTATCCAGTGCCGTGGAGTCTCCCGAGTACGCCACCCTGTTTTTTACTGTGAAGGACGAGCAGGTCGCCGACTACCACTATTTCCTTTTCGACGAGCTTGCAGGCCTTCTGTTGAAAGTTTTGCCCGCCAAGGCCGAAGAGGAGTGGAACCGCCTTCTCCGCGAGGAGTTGAGCGCCGAGGTTCACGGCGAGGTGGACGACCGCAGCTGGCACGCCAAGCAGAAACTGCAGCGGAAGCCGATGGCCGGACGCAAGGACGGTCCTCCGTTCCGCGAGTATTCGCGCGATTCCTTCCAGGACACCATGACTCTGTATTTGCACGGCATCTGTTGCGATATCGACGTGGAAGCCGGTCCGCGGCAGTTGCCGAGCCGCTACCTGCGCAAGCGTCTGGACGCCCTCAAAGCGCTGTTCCCTCCGCCCGAAGGCCACGCCGTGTTCCCCGAGGATCTGCCCAAGATCGACCCGCGAACACTTGAGCGTCCATAAGGCGCGATAATCGGAAGATGTTGATTACCCGAATCACCGCTATTTCCGCGCTCGCGGCCTTCACAACCGTGTCAGCCCTTGCGCAAGCCCCCGCAGCTCCGGCTCCTGCCAGTCCGCTGGTTTCGAGTTCCCAGATCCTGTTCGCAAACTCCAAGAACAACATCGTGAAGTCTGTGGACAAGGTTTCCGATGAACTCTGGAACTGGCGTCCGACCCCGAAGGTCCGCACCTTTGGTGAACTTTTCGCACACATTGCCGACGGCCAATACGAATTTTGCGGCGCCGCCGTGGAAGGCAAGGCGATCGACAAGGGCATCGAGAAGACCGCAAAGACCAAGGCCGAAGTCTCCGCCGCTCTCACGAAGGCGTTCGAGTATTGCGAAGCCGGTTACAAGACCTTGACCGAGAAGTCCGCCGTCGAGATGGTCACTTTCGGCCGCCCGATGACACGCATCGCCGTGATGGACTTCAACGCCGCCCACAACATGGAGCACTACGGCAACTTGGTGACTTACATGCGCTTGAAGGACATCGTTCCGCCATCCAGCAAGCAGTAGTCCCCGCTGATTCCCACGAGGGCCGTCAGATTTCCCGGCGGCCTTCCATGGCTTTCCACATCGTCACTTCGTCGGCAAACTCCAAATCGCTGCCCACCGGAACGCCCATCGCGATCCGCGTAACCTTGATCCCCAACGGCTTCAGAAGTTTCGAGAGATAGACGGCCGTGGCCTCGCCCTCCACCGTGGGATTGGTGGCGGCGATCACTTCCCGGATGTCCCCCTTCGAAATCCGTGTCACCAGACTCTTGATCTTGAGCTGCTCGGGACCGATGCCCCGGAGCGGCGACATCGCCCCTCCCAACACGTGGTACAGGCCGTTGAATTGGCGCGTGACCTCGATGCCGACGATGTTATTGGGGTCCTCCACCACGCAGACCACTGACTGGTCGCGTTCCGGATTCCGGCAGTAGAGGCAGAGTTCGGCGTCGCTGATGTTGTTGCACGTGACGCAGATCCGCAGTTTGTCCTTCACGTCGATGATCGTCTGCGCCAAGCGCTCGGCGTCATCCCGTGTTTGGCGCATCACGTGGAAGGCCATTCGTTGGGCGGACTTCTGGCCCACACCCGGCAGGCGTTTGAATTCCGCGATCAGGCGGGCGAGCGGCTCGGCGAAGTCGGACATGGCGACCTAAAAGAGACCGGGGGGTAGGCCCATGCCGCCCAGCATGCCGCCCATCTTCTTCTGGCTCTCGCCGTCGACCTTCTTGACAGCGTCGTTGCACGCGGCCAGGACCAAGTCCTGCAGCATTTCGGTGTCGCCCGCCACCTCGGCGTCGATCTTCACGGCCAGCACGTTCTTTTGGCCGTCCATCTTCACCGAAACCATCCCGCCGCCAGCGGAACCCTCGACGCGGATCGCGGCGATATCCTGCTGCAGACGCTCCTGCATCTGCTGCGCCTGCTTCATCATGGCCTGCATGTTGCCCGGCATCTTCATGTCGTTCACTTACTCCTTGAGGTTGCGGACTGTGCGGACTTCGCCGCCAAATGTGTCCCGGAAACGCTGCACTTCGGGGTGGTTCAGGGCGCGCTCGGTTGTTTCGTCGTCCTTCGGGGGGGTCTTGGCGAGCACGGGTACGGCTTTCACCTCCCCGAAGACCACTTTGAAACGGACGGACGGCTGGCCGATGTGTTTCAGTGCCGAAAGAATTTCCTCGCGGCCCAAGTCCAGTTGGTAACTTTTTGCGGTGGTTATGACCAGCTCGCTGCCGACCATCGTGACTTCCGATTGCGCGATGGCGTCAGCGGAAAACTGCAAGCCGGTGGTAGTGAAGGCTTCGTGGAGCATCTGACGCCAGTCGGCACCAGGTGCCACGGACGCCGCTGCAGCCACAGGAGCCGCTTGTGGACGGGAGGCCGGTGGCGCTGGCGGTGGTGCAGGCGCCCGCTTCATCGTATCAACTTCAAATGGGGAGGGTCCGGCAGGCCGTTGGGGTGGCGGCGGAATCGGTCTGGTGGCAACGGGTGGAGCCGGGGGAATCGGGCGCGCGGCTGGGGCCGGTACTGGTGCGGCTTTGAACGTGGATCCAGGGGGCGTCGCGGCAGGGGCGGATGCCAAATTCGCAATCGCTTCTTCGATCGAAACGAGTTTGCCTGCTTGCACCATCTTCAACAAGCCCAATTCCAGATGGAACCGGGGCTGCAACGAGAATTGCAACTCGCGGAAGAGGTCCAGCGCGAACTGGAGGTACCGGGTCAGGTCGTCGGAGCCGAAAGTTCCCGCAATCTGGGCCATCTGGTCGCGCTCCGAGGGGCTCGCCGCCACCAGCCGGGTGTCCCTGCCCGCGATCTTCAACACCAGGAGGTTCCGCAGGTAGCGGGACATCTCGCGCGAAAAATGCTGCGGACTGCCGCCGTTGCGTTCCAGCTCGTCCACCAGCGCCAACATCGCGCCGCCGTCCTGCGCCGCCAGAGCCGTGGTTACTTGCGCCATGGCGTCGATGCCGAACGCTCCCAGCAACGCACGCACGGAAGCCGCGTCCAGCTTGGCACCGCAACAGGCAATCGCCTGGTCCAAGGCGGATAGGGAATCTCGGACCGATCCTTCGCCGGACTGTGCGATGACGGCCAAAGCTTCGTCGTCCGCCTCAACGCCCTCGTTGGTGCAGATTTCCCGCATCCGGTCGATCAGGTCGTTGAAATCGACGGAGCGGAAGCTGAAGTGTTGGCACCGGGAGGCGATGGTGGCCGGAATTTTGTGCGTTTCCGTAGTGCACAGGACGAAAACGGCCCACTCCGGTGGCTCTTCGATGGTCTTCAGGAGCGCGTTGAAAGCCTCGTTGGTGATCTGGTGTGCTTCGTCGACGATGAAGATCTTGTAGCGGTCGCGCGCGGGCTGGTAGCGGACATTTTCGCGCAACTCGCGCATCTCATTGATGCCGCGATTGGAAGCGGCGTCGATTTCGATGACGTCGGGGGAGCCACCGGCGGTGATTTCGAGACAACTGGCGCAGGTTCCGCACGGGTCGCCCGTGGGCCCTTGCTGGCAATTCAGGCAGCGTGCGAGAATGCGGGCGGTGGTGGTTTTGCCGGTCCCGCGCTGGCCGGAGAAAATATAGCCGTGGGCGATGCGGCCCTGCCCGATGGCATTCCGCAGCGTCGTCTTGATGTGGTCCTGGTTGAGGACATCGTCGAACGACTGGGGTCGGTACTTTCGCGCGATGACCTGGTACATGCGGAAGGGTTTGTAGGACAGGCCCCGGGTAATCCGCGGCACACGGGCTGAACCACTACCGTTGCTTCCTTCCGAACCTGGCGGGGTTTGCAGCCGCCCATTGCACGGAGCCCGAGACCTGACGCCTTTAGGTTACCACTAGAGCGCGTTTGCCCGCGCTGCCAGATACGCCGCCACCGCATCCTCGAGCGCCGGCATGGGGGCGATTCCGCACTCCCGCATCCGCGCGTTGTCCAGTGCGGAGAACTTCGGGCGGCGGGCGGCGGTGCGGTATTCCCGAGCGTCTGTCGGATGCAGGTCGGCTTGGACGCCCGCCTTGTCGAAGATGATCTTCGCGTAGTCGAACCAGGAAATCGCGATACCGCCTCCGATATGGAAGACGCCGTCCAAATCGCGCTCCAGCAGGTCGATGGAGCGGCTGGCCAAAGCCGGTGCGAAGGTCGGAGACGCCACGTTGTCCACCACCACCCGAATCGGCTTACCCTCGCGGGCCAGACGGAGCATCACCTCGGGGAAATTCCCACGGGCCGTCTTCAACGCCCCAACGCCAAACACGCCGGATGTCCGTACGACAATCGGCCGCTCCAGGTACGCTTGGGCATAGAGTTCGCCGGCAAGCTTGGAGACCGCGTATGCGCCCAGCGGATGGACGGCGTCCTTTTCGGTGTAGGAACGGCCGAGCATGCCGTCGAAGACATAGTCTGTGGAGAAATGCACCAGCCGGGCGTCGCTCTGGCGGCAGGCCAAGGCCAGATTGCGGACGGCCAGCGCATTGGCCTCGAAGGCAGCCATCGGCTCGCGCTCCGCAACGTCGACTTGGTTGTAGGCCGCGGCGTTGAAAACAGCTCCGGGGTCGAATTCCGCCACGGCCTTCTCGACCCGCTCCGCGCTCGAAATGTCGATATCTGCCCGCCCATAGGCGGCAACCTCGTAGCCGCGCAGCCTCAATTCCGCGCAAAGCTCGACGCCCAACTGCCCAAAAGCCCCAAAAACAACAACCCGTTTGTTCATCCCCGCCCCCAAAACAAGAATTCTATCAGCGGCGTGGAAACAGCACCGTTGGGGAAAATACTGCCGGTGAAAACAACATTGCCAGGATGGCGGCGACACCCAAGGCTAGGCAGAGACCGGCCCATACTACCCACGACAATCCCAGAAAGCGCCGAACTTCCACGGGAGCCGGTGGAGCCTCGGGTGTGGGAGTCTTCATCATGCGTTCCAACTCCAACCGCTCGCGCCCGGCCTTGTCCGCAATCACGATCATTCCGGCATTCCGGCTGGTTGTGACCGTCAGCAGTTCGGTACGCAAGGGTTCCGGAACGTCTTGGACGGATCGGTAGAAACCTTGCTTGCCGCGGGCGGAGATCAGTACCGCGGATGTCTTCATGACGCCGGCCACGGATCTGGCAACGCGGATGCCGCAATCCGGGCACGCCGCTTCCGAATCCTGGAAGTTGGGGGAGAACTCGAACTGGCACCTCGGGCAGATCATGGAACTTGGTGCTGCATCAGCCAACTACGGAGGCTTGATGGCGCAGTTGGTTCCCATGGGAGCCGAAATGCGCCAGGATCACTTGGATGAAGCCCAAAGCAGCCTTCGAAAGCGCCTTGTCCTTGCGGTAGATCAGCCCAAGTTTCCGTGTCATCGGCTCCGGAGCCAACGGACGGGTCACCAATGTGCCTGCCGCAACATCCTCGACGCAGTTCGAAGCCGCCAGAAAGCAAAGGCCCAACCCAGCCTTCACGAAACGTTTCATGGTTTCGGTGGAATCCAGTTCCATGGAGATCCGGATGTCGTCCTCCACACGTTCGAACCAGCCGTTCAGCCTACTGCGGGTCATGCCTGATTGCGGCAGCAGCAGTTGGTAGGGAATCAAGTCTTCACAGGAAATCCGCTCCAAGGCGCCCAAGGGGTGTCCAGCCGGAAAGACGCAGTGGATTTCGTCGCGGTAAATATCTACGATCTGGACGCGCTTCTCGGCCACCGGCAGTTGGGTCAGTCCGAAATCGGCCACATTTTCCATTACGGCCTCCACAACCCGGGAGCCGTACGAACGGTTGACTTGGAGTTGCACTCCGGGGAACTGTTCCTTGTACTCCGCGAACACGGAGGGCAGAACGTAGATGCAAGTCGCCTCGTTGGCAGCAATCACCAACTCGCCGCGCGGGGTAGTTTCGAGCTCGTTGAGCGCGTTCTGGGCTTGGCGGCGTATGTCGAGCATCTGCTCGGCATACTGGGCGAAAAGCTTCCCGGCCGTCGTCAAGGAGATGCGGCTGCCGAAGCGCTCGAAGAGTTCCGCCTTGAGCTCGTGCTCCATTTGCCGGATCTGCGCGCTGATTGCGGGCTGCGTCCGGTAACAGGTTTGAGCCGCCTTGGAGAAGCTCTTCAGGCGGACGATCTCGAGAAACGTGTGGATCTGATCGAAATCCATGGCCTGGAGGGGGTGTCGGTTACGATTCTAACAGATTCCCACGTTGCTTTACGGCCCGAGGTCCGGTAGCATGGGGACCATGCGGATATTTCAGGCGGTCCAAGTGGCTACATGGAGCGCAATCGGGGCCCTTGCGGCCGTGGCACTGTTCGGGCAGCAGCCAGCAACTCCGGACGATCCCAAGGTCGCGCGGGGCAAGTATTTGGTGGAGGAGGTGGCCAAGTGCCAAGACTGCCACACCCCGAAGATGGACAACGGCGACCTGATCAAGTCGCAGTGGATGAAGGGTGCTTCCATGGGCGTGGTGCCGGTGTCGCCGTCTGTGAACTGGCGCAACAAGAGCCCTGATGCTACGTCCACCAGCACTTTGTGGAAGCGATGGACCGAGGAAGGCATGGTGAAATTCTTCGAAACCGGCAGGAATCCACGCGGCACTAAGGCCGGAGCACCCATGCCGACATACATGATGAAGCGCGAGGACGCCGAAGCTGTGGTGGCGTACCTGAAGACGCTGCCGTGACGCGGACCGGTTGGATCTGCGGGATATTCCTGCTGTTGTCCAGCGCTGCGAGCGCCCAGACTCCGGCGCAGGTACTGGTGGTGGTCAACAAGCGCTCGGTGGTCTCGCGGGAAATCGGGGAATACTACCTCCGCAAGCGCGGTGTACCACTGGCAAATCTCTGCACCATCGACACGGAGCCCAAGGAGTTGATCCTCCGGCCGGTATACCAAAAGGACATTGAGGATCCCATCGGAAAGTTCCTCCAGGCGAAGGGCTTGCGGGAATCAATCCTGTACATCGTCCTGACCAGCGGAGTTCCCCTGCATGTTTGGACTTCCAACGGGAAGAGCGACACCTTGGACAGCGACGAAGCTTCCGTCGATTCCGAGTTGGCGTTGCTCTACACGCGCCTCCACGGCGGCAATCCGAGATTGGATGGACCAGCCCCCAATCCGTTCTACATGCAACGCGACACGCCTTTCCGGCATCCGCTGTTCCCCATGTACATGGTGACCAGGCTGGACGGATATTCGATGGCCGACATGAAGGCGCTGGTGGACCGGTCGCTGGCTGCCCAGACCGCGCCCAGGGCCAATGGCAGGTTCGTGATCGACCTCCGGGCCAACGAGGATACCCCTGGCAACCACTGGCTCCGTACTGCCGGGCTGTTGCTACCAAAGGAGCGGGTGCTGCAGGAGGAGACGGGCAAGGTCGTGGAAAATGCGAAAAATGTCATTGGGTATGCATCCTGGGGCTCGAACGATACCGACCGCAAGCACCGTTTCGTACGCTTCCAGTGGTTGCCAGGTGCTATTGCAACCGAATTCGTCTCCACCGACGGCCGCACTTTTAGACAACCCCCGGACAATTGGGACCTTGGACGCTGGTCGGACAAGGCGACTTGGTACGCCGGCGCGCCACAATCACTGGCGGCTGACTACATCCATGAAGGTGCCAGCGGTATATCGGGCCAGGTGAGTGAACCATTCCTGACGTATTGCCCACGTCCCGATTTCGTGCTGCCAGCCTACAACGCGGGCCGGACTCTGGCCGAGAGTTTCTACATGGGCATTCCGGCGCTGAGCTGGATGAACGTGGTGGTGGGAGATCCACTCATGCGGCTTCAGAAATAGTTTCAGCGGCCCCACTATTTCGGCGCAACGATCTGGGACTCTCGGGCTGCTTCTTCCTTCCGTTGCTGCTCCTTCTGCAGCAACTCCTGGTAGGTTGCCAGCGCCGCCTTGGCTTTGACGGCATCCCCGGTCGCTTGGTAGGCCCGTGAGAGTTGGTAGTGGAGACTCCCATCCTCGTCCAACGCCATGGCCTTCTCCAGATGCGGGATGGCCTCGGCGAAATTAGCGATGCGGGACAGCGCAAGGCCCAGGGAGGCGTCCGCTGCGAGAAGTTTGGGGTCGGCTGCGAGGGCTTTCCGCAGGTACGGAATTGCCCTGTCGGCCTCCTCAAGCCGCAACCAGCTATCGCCAGCGGTGAAGTTCATCTCCGGGGAGCGGGGGTCGCGCTTGAGAGCCTTGTCGGCTTCGTCGATCGCGGTTTGGAAGTCGCCCGCAAGGAACAACGACGATGCCAGCTCATACTGGAAGGCCGGATTGCCCGGAGCCATTGACATCGCCGCCCGCCATTCCTTGGCCGATTCCAAGTGCTGGCCCTGGTCCCGCGCAATCTGTGCCCTGACTTGATGCACCTCCACGGACGGCGGAAGCTGGCCGAGCCGGATCAAGGCCTGGAGCGACAGCTCATTCGCGGCCTTGGCGCGCCAATAGAGCGCTTCGGTGGTTGGGGTGGGCTTGGGGGGGAGGACGGTGGCTTGGATGTCATGGCCGCCCTGGAACTGGCATTCACCGGGGTGTGTCGCGCAGTCTGCGGCGGGCAGTGCGCGCTCCAGGGCATCCTCTTGTGCCGCCCAATCTGGATGACCGGTTTTCCGGTAAACCTCCGCGATGGCGGCATGGGTGCCGTGCAGCGTTGGCACTTTTTTGAGTGCGTCCGAATAGTAGAAGAACGCGCTGCGGTACTGGTGGCGCTGGACTCGTGTATCGCCGATCAAGGCTCCCACATAGGGAGATTCCGGGTCGGCCTTTTGCAGCCGTTCGAATGCGTCGACGGCCATAGCTTGATAGGCCATGCCGAGCCCGTACCAGGTGCGGGGATCATTTGGAGCCAGTTCGGTAAGGCTTCTGTACTGCTCCGCAGCTTCGTCGAGCTTGCCGGTGGCTGTGAGTGCATCCGCCAACAGCCCCCGCGCCTCGCCGTTGCGGGGTTCCACAACAAGCGCCCGGTTCAGCACTGGAACAGCCAGTGCCGGTTGTCCCAGCGCGAGCCGAGCCGCAGCGAGGGATAATAGTGCTGGAATCCGCTTGGGCTCCACCTTCAAGACGGCCTCGAATGTCGGGACTGATTCCTTTTCCATTCCGGCCAAGTGCTGCGCCAAGCCCAGATTTAGCAGCAATCCTGTATTGCCGGGCATCGCTGCCACCAATTCCTTGCACAGCGGTACCGCTTCGGTGAACCGGCCTACCGCCATCAAATCCTTAGCGCGCCGGGCCTTTGCCGGCAGATCCTCGGCGGCCCAAAGTGGCGCGGCGGCCAAAAGAAAAAGGGCGGACAGCCCGAAGACTGTCCGCCCCTTTCCGGTTTGCATTGACTTTACCACTGTGCGCGGAGGCCGAAGCGGACTTGCCGCTCGCCGCCGGCGCTGGTTATCTGCCCGAAGGTGCCCGACGTGACGCTGGTGCTCGGGCCGCCAAAGTGCGGATGGTTGTCGAAGTTGAACATCTCGGTTCGGAACTGGAGGCGGTACTTCTCCTGGAACACGAATTCCCGTGTGATGTTGAGATCGACGTTGAACACGCCCGGCGCGCGGAGAATATTGCGTCCGCTGTTGCCGAAGGTGTTCGCCGCGGTGACTGCGGAGAACGCCGAGGTGTCGAAGTACAGCGTTCCAGGACCGTAGTTGTTCAGGTAGTTGACACTCGGCTTGACCTGGTTGGCCGTTTGCGAGTTGTTCGGGGCATTGAGAGCTGATGCGGGAGAGCTGATGCTGAACGGCGTGCCGGTGTAGGCGGCGAGGACGCCGTTGACCTGCCAGTTGCCGAGAATCGCAGCCGCGATACCCGACTTGGCATAGTCCTTGCCCTTGCCGAATGGCAGTTCATAGACCCAGCCCATTTGCAGGACCTGCGCGCGGTCGAAGCCGGCCGCAGCGCGGTTGCGCTGGAACACCGGTGCCCAGTTCCAGCCCACGGAGGCCCAGCCGTCGGCGTCGGTATAATCGATCGCCTTCGAGTAGGTGTAGGCGCCCTTCACCATCAGGCCCTTGGCGAACGAACGGTTCACCGCGACCTGCAGCGAGTTGTAGTTGGAGCTCAGATACCCGTCCCACATGTTGGTCGGGATGGTGCGGCCGTACTTGGCGTACTGCGGCAGACCCGTGGTGCCGGAACCCGGTGAGCCGGCGTTGATGTCGTAATCTGCCAGCAGGTGCACGGAGTGGGTGCCGACGTATGCGACCGAGGTGATAAAGTTCAGCGGCAGCTTGCGTTCGATCGTGGCGTTCCACGACTGGACATAGCCGCGGTGGATGAAGCTGTTCGGGCTGCGCTCGCTCACATTGCCGGGCAACGAGACTTGGCCGGAGGAGAGGTCCGGACCGGTGGTGTTCGGTACGCCCTGCGAGAAGGTGCTGGCCCAGCCGTAACCACTGGCCACGTTGGCTTGGTTGACAACGAGGGGATACCAACCGCGCAACGGGCGTGAGAACGGGATCGGGTCGAAGTTGATGCCATAGCCGGCGCGGATGACGGTCTTGTCGTCCACACGGTAGGCCAAGCCGACGCGGGGCGCAAACAGCTTGTGGCTCACGGAGATGCCAGCGTTATCCGGCACGCCGCCGCGTCCGCCAAGGTATACGGTGTTGTTGCTCGGATCATAACGCTCCAAGCCCTTGCCGGCGCGGGTCATCAGGGGGTAGAGTTCGTAGCGCAATCCGACGTTGATGGTCAACTTGCGGTTCACCTGCCAGCGGTCGCGAACGTACCAGCCGAACTGCCACTCACGGCCGGTAGCGAGGACGTACTGGAGGCTCTTTTCCGCGTCGTCCGAAAGGCCGAGCAGGAATGCCGCATAGCCGTTGAACTGGTTCTGCGCAGCGCCGCCCTTCAATGCGGTTTCCTGGCCGCTGAAGCCGAGATAGCCGCGCGGGCCCTGCCCGATTTCCGGCTGCCAGTGGTTCAAGTGGTGGCGGACGAGGTCGAAGCCAAAGCGGAGTTCATGCGCGCCCTTGCTCCACGTCACGTTGTCGCTATGCGTGTAGCTTTCCTCCACGCGGGTCACAGGCATCCAGTTCGGGACGCCGAAGCCATTGTAGCCGCTGATACCGATGTTCGGGAAGCCGCTCTGGCGCGGATCCGGCCCGTTGGTGTTCGGGATACCGAACTGCAGACCGTAGTTGGTGCCGTAGTCGTTGGGCGTGACAATCTGGTCCTGCCGCTCGTAACCTGTTACGGAATCAACCAGCATATTCGGTGTAATCGTCCGGGTGGTGCCCAAGGTCGCAACCTGAACGGTCGTGTCACCGAGGCCGGGGTCGGAGCCACCGAGGCCCGAGCCGCCCGCGACGCCGAAGACTGCCTTACCGCCAGCCGTTGCATGCATGCGGCTGTACTTGGCGAACATGGTCTGTTTGGAATCAACCGTATAGTTCAACTTGCCATCCGTATAGATGCGGTCGAGGATCGGTCCGCCGGCGGCATAGTAGTTGTTGACGTTGGGGTTCGTACCGGCATAGTTCACGGTCGGGTAGTAGTTCTGGATCTTCAGCGCGATCGGGTCGATGCGGCTGGCGGGAATTTTGTTCCCGGCAAAGCCGGTGCGGCCGGAACCGTCCGCCGCGCCCGTCAGTGGATCGTAGATGGTCGCCGTGACGCCGCTGAAGTCGCCCGTCCGCAGCACGGAGGTGGGAACTGTGTAGAAGCCAGGGCTGGACTGGCGCTGGTTGGTCTGGTCCACGCTTGCGAAGTAGAACAGCTTGTTCTTGATCACCGGGCCGCCGAACGAGCCGCCGTAATTGTTGTAGATGCTGAGCGGCTTGTCGGTGCCGAAGGCTTGGAAGTAGTTGCGCGACTTCAGGTGCTGGTCGTCGTGGAACTCGAACAGGCTGCCATGGATCGAGTTCGTGCCCGACTTGGTTACCAGCGTGATGGCCGATGAGCCGGCCATGCCCTGCTCCGCGTCGCCCGCGCCAGTGGTGATGTTCACCACTTCGACGTTCTCTTCGGGCGTGACGTAGCCCACGTGGTGGGGCAGCCATACGTTGACGCTGGCAGCTCCGTCGATGCGGGTGATATTGGTCTGCGCATTGCCCCCGTTGATGTTGGTGGCGAGCGCCCGGCCCGGGGTGTCGGTGATCGAATTCTGCAGCGCGGCCGGAGTCGCGCCAGGCACCAGGTTGATCAGCGTCTGGTAGTTGCGGTAGCCGCCGAGGGGCAGGCTGGTGATGGCCTTGCTCTCGATGACAGAGTGCGAGTCCGATTTGTCGGTCTGCAGTTCAGCGGCCGAACCGCTGACCGTGATTGTTTCAGTCATCTGTCCGACTTCGAGGAGGGCCTCCTCGCGGGCAATAGAGCCGGGCGTCACGTCTATATCGGTCTTCGTGTACGACTTGAAGCCTTTGGCCGTCACCTTGACGCTGTACCTGCCAGGCTGCACATTCACGAAAGAGTAGCGTCCTGCCGAGTCGGACGTTGCATCGCGCTGGATGCCGGTATTCTGGTCCTTCGCCGAAACCGTCGCGTTGGGGATAACAGAGCCGCTGGGATCTGAAACCGTTCCGATCAGCGAGCCGTACAATACCTGAGCCTGCGCATGCGGCGCGGCCACCATGCAGGACAGACCCGCCAGGATGGCGAGAACCGCACCGCGTAATCTGTTGCTGGAAATGCCTGAATGCTTCATGAAAACCCCTTCTGGAATCTCTCGCTCCCAACGTGGAGCGGGGGAACATCGAACTTCACATCCCATGATGCGTGAAGCGGACAAAGATGTACTTAGTACTAGATATAGAGGCCCAGGGGTACCAGTGTCAAGGGCAACGTCGAGGAATTTGCTTCAGGTCCAATCCTGTAGCTTGTAGTAGAGCGTCTTCAAAGTCTCCTCCAGCAGGATCTGCAGGACGTCCCAGCGCTGGCCAATGCTGTTGATGCGCTTGAAGGCATCCGGGTAAGGCAAGGCGGTCGCATGCACGCCTACATGCAGGAATGCGGCGAGTGCCCTTCGCGAGTGGTAATCGCTTGTCAGCAGGATCACCCGCCCAGCCTCGTGGTCTAGGATTTCCGCCACCCTCAATGCGTTTTCGCGTGTCGACACGGAATCATTTTCGACGATGATCGCCTCGGCGGGAAGTCCTTTCGAGACCAGAAAGGCCTTCATCTCGGGAGCTGCCCCCCGCCCGCTAACGATGACCCGCCGGAAATGCCCTTGGCGCCACACGAGCGTCGCGTAGAAACATCGCCAGTAAGTGGAACTCCCCAGTAGATCCGATGCAGCCATATCGCTGCTCAGGACGACCAAAATATCGCCATCGTCCGGCCCCCACTTGCTGGAGAGACCACCCGTCCACCAACCAAGCACTGGGGTGAATGCAATCACGAAGTGCAGCAACCCCAAGGCCGCTGCGACCCGGAACCCGAGTTTGCGGACTGTGCGCCAAACGTTCCAGAGCACGCTATTCCTTATGGAAGGAGCTGACCAGGGCTTGGAACTTCGCCGAGTTCCCGGTTACGGTCTTCTCCGGACCGGTAAACTTCACAAAGAGATTACCTCCCGGACCCTCAACAATGGCTGTGAGCATCCGGGTTCCAGCCTTTGGGGTCTGAGTGGACATCGCCCCGCCGCCCGACATGGCCCCGCCCGTCGCCGCGTACACCCCGGTCACGTCCATTTCGGTCACGCTTAACCCATTGACCTTCCGGGTCGACGTCTTGGCCGGGGCAGGTTGTCCGTTGACCGTAAACTGACCCTTCCATCGGGCAAGGTTGGCCTCTACGCCCCCGCCTTGTCCTGCTCCGAAAAAATATACAACGCATTCGGCATCGCCAACCGTGTAGTTGGCCGCCCGCATTGGTGCCGAACCCTTGGAAATCCACCCTGCGGGAGTTGACCAGGAGAGTCCCGCTGCGGACTCGGCGAGGAGGAGGGTCGCACCGCACAATAGGAAAAGCAGGGTTGATCGCATATGTCCAGTCTAGAGGACGAAAGAAACCGCCACGGGTATTGGATGGGGTTGGCCTTGTCCCTGGCCAGGGAGGCTGCCGAGGCGGGGGAAGTGCCGGTTGGCTGCGTCCTCGTAGCCGATGGCGAGCTCATTGGTAGCGGGCGGAATTCGCCGATCGGACTGTTGGACCCCACCGCACATGCCGAAGTACTTGCCCTGCGTCAGGGCGCGTTGGCTCTGGGGAACTACCGCTTGGAATCGGCCACGCTCTATTCCACTCTTGAGCCATGTCCGATGTGCGCCGGCGCGTTGGTGGCGGCCCGGATCGGAACCCTCGTTTTCGGAGCCCGGGATCTGCGGTTTGGTGGCGTGCGGAGCAAGTTCCAGATTGCCGATTCGCCGCTCTTGAACCATCGGGTGGAGATCGTGGAGGGGATTCTTGGAGGCGAGGCAACCGAGTTGCTCCAGCGGTTTTTCGAGCAACGGAGAAAAACCTGAGGGCGCAGCTCTAAAGTTCCAACACGAATCCGCCGATCTACTTGGCATACGGAGTAGCTGGAGGAATTGTGAACGCCAAGAATATTGTTCTCGTTGTACTCTCAATGCCATTTTTCGCCACGGCTGCCGACAGGCCGGGGGCACCCTCGATCCCGCTGAGCTTTGTCGAAAACCGCGGTCAAGCCGATTCATCAGTCCATTACCTTGGCGAAGGCGGGGAGGCTAAAATCCTGTTCCGCACCGACGGCGTGACGATCCAAAGGGAGGGCCGACAAGCCACGCTCTCGTTCCGAGGCTCGGGACCATCGGTAGAAATCGTGGGCTCGCAACCGGCGGGCGGAGTTTTCAACTATCTTGGCGGTGCCGATCCGGCCCGTTGGATGTCCGGAATACCAATCCTCCAAGTCATTGATTACACGGGCGTTTGGCCGGGAATCACGGTGCGCTTCAGTACGTCCGGCGCACGGTTGGAAGCCGAATGCATTGTCTCGCCCGGCGCGTCCCCCAACTTGATCGGCTTTGCTGTTGATGGCGATGCCGGCATGTTCGCGGACAGTTTGACACTAGCAGAGTCCGGGGCAGTTCAACCGAAGTTCGGCAAGTACGATCAGGCGCTGCCCCTCATGATCAATCCGGCTGTCCTCTTGAGTGGCTACTTTGGCGGATTTTCCCAGACGACCGTGACCGGAGTCGCAATCAACAGCAATTACAACATCGTGACGGCTGGTTGGACGCTGGCCAACAACCTGAGGACAACCGGTGGAGCCCAAGCCACATCCGGCGGTGGTGTCGACGCCTTTGTAGCAATTTTCAGCGCTTCCGGGGGCACTCTACTCTCGTGTACCTACCTAGGTGGTTCCGGCGATGACCGGGCGTTCGCGCTCGCGGTGGATTCTGCAAACTATATCTACGTAACCGGTTGGACCCAGTCCAAGAACTTTCCGACCGTTGGTGCCTACCAGGCAAAACTGGGTGGTGCCCGCGACGCATGGGTCGCGAAGCTGACGCCGACCGCCGGCAGCATCGTCTTCAGCACCTACTTTGGCGGAACCGGCACGGAGGCTGGCTACGGCTTGATTCTGGACAGCACTAACTCGCCGATCATTGTAGGCGACACCACATCGACCAATCTTCCGGTTACAGCAGGTGCAGCACAGCGGCTCAACGGCGGTGGCCAGGACGCCTTCGTCGCAAAATTCAACTCGACGGGCTCCGTCCTCTCCGCCATGAGCTACTACGGAGGACTGGCTGCGGAGCATGCGACCTCGGTTACCTTGGATGGATCTGGAAATATCTACTTCGGCGGTTCCACCAACTCACAGGATTTTCCTGTTGTGGCTGCCGCCCAAGCGCGGCCGGGGGGAGGCCAGGACGCCTTCCTCGTCAAACTCTCCCCGGACGCGAAGACCGTCGGATTCGCCACGTACCTCGGCGGATCCGGCGGCTCACCTGGTGCCCCGGAGCAGGTAAACGCGCTTATCTTCTCGGTCGACAACCGCGTCAACGCTGTCGGATCGACGGGCTCTGCCGATTTCCCCATCACTGCAGGAGCGATTCAACCAACATTCGGGGGCGGCAATACCGATGGGTTTTATGCCCGGCTAGACCCGACCGGTCGACTTATCCGTTCCACGTTCCTTGGAGGTTCCTCGGATGACGCCATCAACGCCATCACGGCCGACTACGACGGATACTATTATCTGGCCGGGAACACCACGTCGTCCGACTTTCCTGTCAAGAACGCCACACAAGGGTCCCTCGCCGGTGGAATGGATGCATTCGTCATCAAAATGCTGGGGACCAAGATCATCTATGGAACGTACCTGGGCGGCGCGTTTGCGGACTCGGCCAATGGCATCGCGGTCGACTCGATGACGAACGTGGTCGTGGCGGGTCTTACTTCGTCGTCCAACTTTCCGGTTTCCGGTGGCATCGGCGGCTGGCAGGGTAGCCAATTGTCATCGTTTGTTACAAAACTGACGCCGCCCTACACCTTGGGGCTTACGGCAATGCCCGTGATCTACACGGATGTCTACCATACGACGGGCTACAACTCACCTGTGGCCGTGAACACCTATGGTGTTGCCTCGGACATCCCCGTCGTCGGAGATTGGGATGGATCTGGTGTCAAACGCCTAGGGGTCTTTCGCAATGGCACATGGATCTTGGACACCAATGGCAACGGAGTGCTCGATGCGGCCGACAAGACGGTCGTGTTCGGTCAAGCCGGCGATCTGCCGGTAGTAGGCGACTGGAACGGCACAGGACGGATGAAACTTGGCATCTTTAGGCAGGGAACTTTCATTTTGGACCTGAGCGGCCACCTTACGGGAATTGCGACAGGCCTTGCCGATGCCAGTTTCCCATTCGGCCAACCGGGAGACACTCCGGTCGCAGGCGATTGGACCCAAACCGGTACCACCAAAGTCGGCACCTTCCGCAACGGTACGTGGCTACTCGACTACAACGGCAACATGGCCTTTGATGCGGGCGACAAGACGTACACATTCGGACAAGCGGGCGATCTACCGGTCGTCGGTGACTGGTCCGGTAGTGGAACGGCCAAAATCGGCGTCTTCCGGGGTGGGTATTGGATTCTGGACTACGACGGCTTGGGGTACATCTCCAGCACAGTCTGGTTTACACAGGTCTTGGCCTTCGGATCCTCAGCCTACAAGCCCTTGGTCTGGTGAGCATCCCAATGACTCCATGAAGCGGACGCCGGTCTCAGGTGCCAACAGAATCCCATTTCTGTAGTGCCCGAAAGCTCCATGCGCGGCAGTTCCGGGAATGCGCCCAATGAATGGCCTGTCGGCGTCCATACCCGGGCGGAATCCCGTCCAAGTGGAATCGGGCTCCCGTTCCCCCAGTTCGGGCACGAGTCTCGCTGCGCGGGAACGAATGTCCTCGATCGCGCTTTTCCTGACGCGTCGGAAATAACCAACGCGTTCCTCATTCGAACCCGCAATCACAACCCCGTTTGCCCTTTGCATTACATAGGTGTGGCCGTTGCGCAAAATCGGACCCAGCATGCCGGGTTTCAAATTCCAAGACGCCAAGTGCCCTTTCACCGGTATTGTGGGTGGCGCATTCCGGTGCAACTCTCCACTCCAAGCACCCGCCGCAACCAGCAGACCGTCGTCACAGCGCACGTCCCGCCGACGCGTCGAAAATCCGGTGCCATCGGGCCACAGCGAGACAGCACCGTTGCGCTCGTGGATCTTGATTCGCCTTTGCCTCAGGATGCTTACCAATGCGGCGACCACCTGACGGGGATCCACCAGCGAATCCTCGGGATAGTACCGAGCGTGGAAACCGCCGTAAGAAGATGGTCCCGATGGAATGCCAAGGTCGGCTTGGCTCGCGGCCCGCATTTCGAGCTCCTCGGCTTCCGCGTCCGTAAACGAAACTTCTACTGCACCCACCCGCCGGAAATCAATCGGCAGCCCGGATTCCCGTTGGAGTTCGGCCACATATTCCGGATAACGGCGAAGGCTGGAAATCATCATCCGGCCCAACGGTGATGCGGCTGAGACTTCCCCACCGGGAGCAAGCATCCCGGCGGCTGCCCAGCTTGCTTCCCCGCCGCACTGCTTTGCTTCGAAGATTTCCACGTCACGCCCCGCTTGACTGAGCTGCCAAGCGCACGTAAGGCCGATAATGCCACCACCGATAACAATCACAATGAAATCTCTGGCGTAACCGCGCAAGGCAAGGATTTACCGAAACCAAGCCTTCCGCGATTCATAAAGAAAAACAGGCACTGGCCTATAAGCCGGTTTCTGTACCCTTGCGGGCGATGACCATTCATCAAGGCTGCCCATTACTGGACAGCTCTAGCGACCTACCCGGAAGTATGACGGAGCGGGCCACTCCTCCTCCCCTATTTGGTCTTGCTCCGCGTGGGGTTTGCCCTGCCAGCCGGGTTACCCCGTCCGCGGTGCGCTTTTACCGCACCTTTTCACCCTTACCGCCGATCCAAAAGGACCAGCGGCGGTACATTTTCTGTGGCACTTTCCGTAAAAGCCCCTTTGAGAGGCCCCCCCCGGCCGTTAGCCGGCACGCTGCCCTGTGGAGACCGGACTTTCCTCCCGCCGAAGCGGGCGGCCATCCGTCCAGCACCTGTCAGCTTCAGTGTCTCATGTGCCCGTAGTCGAGTCTGTCGAACAGAAAGTAGGGGGAGCCGTCCGCAGCCATTGAAGCGTTCGCTTCGACGCCGAATATTCGACGAATCTCGTCCGGCCGTAGAACTTCTGCCACAGTTCCCACGCCCGCGACAAGGCCACCGGCCATCAGCGCCACCACGTGCGCGTAGCGGGCCACCGCATTCAAGTCATGAAGAGCCACTGCCACTGCATGGCCATCGTCTGCCAGCTCCCGGCACAGTTCCAAAATGTCGAGCGCATGCTCGATATCCAAGTTGGCGGTGGGCTCGTCCAGCAAGATGGCGTCCGGCTGCGCCGCCAAACTGCGTGCAATCAACACCCGCTGACGCTCGCCGCCCGACAATGCATTCGCCGCGCGTGACCGGAGGTAGGTGACATCGCAGCGTTCCAGAGCCTCGTCCACGGCCCGCCTGTCCGTGACAGTTTCCCCCGCAAAGCGCCCCCGGTGGGGGTGGCGCCCCATCGACACCAACTCCTCTACTGTGAACGCGAAATCGATCCTAGTATCTTGCGGAACAAATGCCACGCTCCGGGCGACCGTTCGACGCGGCAACCTGCGAATAGGCTGCCCGTCCAACAGGACCTCGCCCGACGAAACCGGCCACAAGCCGGCCAACGCCCGCAACAGCGTACTCTTCCCACTTCCATTGGGACCGATCAACGCTGTGAACTTGCCGGGCTCCAAACGAAGACTTGCTGCGTCCAAAATCCGCCGTCCGCCTCGCTCGATCGATACCGATACCGCTTCCAACCTCACAAGCTGGCCTCGCGGTAGTGCCTCAGCAGCAACAGCAAAAAGAATGGCCCTCCGCACAGCGCCGTAATTACGCCCAGCCGAATTTCGACGGGCGGGTGAATCGTCCGCGCCGCCAGATCGCAAACGATCAGGAACAGTGCACCGCCCATGGCTGAAGCGGGCAGCACCACGCGGTGAGACGGCCCCAGCAAGAGACGTACCGCATGCGGCACCAGCAAGCCGACAAATCCCACCATTCCGGCAACTGCAACCGACGCGCCCGTCAGAATCGCCACCGTCACAGCCAAGCCACGTTTTGCCGACTCCACATCCACACCCAGGGATGCCGCAGTTTCCTCGCCCTGCATCAACAAATCCAAATCACGCGCCGAATACAGCCCCGAGCAAAGGCCCACCCCCACGAACGGCGCGCATAACCAGAAATGCGTCCAAGTCCGCGAATCGAGCCCACCCATCATCCAGAAAAGAACTTCCTGGGCGACCTGCCAATTCGCCACATTCAGTGTCAACAACAGGCTTGTGAAGGCTGATACAAATGAACCTGTCGCAACCCCAGCCAAGAGCAACGTGGACATCGGCGTCACACCGCCCCGCGTGGACATTGCGTACACCAATATCAGGGCCGCCATTGCCCCGGCCATCGCGAGCATCGGCACTGGAAGCACCGATTTCGCACCCCAGCCCGTCACAAACGCCAAAACCCCGCCCAGAGCCGCTCCAGGCCCTATCCCCATCAGTCCTGGTTCCGCCAGAGGATTGCGGAACAGACCCTGCATGATCGCGCCGGCCGTACCCAAGCCCGCACCGACCACCGCAGCTACCAGGACGCGGGGAATTCGGATAATCCAGACAACCAGCTGGTCGGTGGCGCTGATGTCGGAAAAATCAAAGCCAATCGCCGCCAACCACTGTTGAGGCAACATTTTGATGGCACACACACGCAGGATCGTTTGCCACGAAAGCGGGGTGCTTCCAATCCCCACCGCGATCAAGGCCGCTACCATCAGCGCCGGAACCAGCACGCCGTAAAACAGCCCAATCCGCAGTCTGCCACCAGGAATCATTTCCACAAGGCCTCCGAAATTGCGGTGAGACGGGTTGCGGCATAGGGCGACATCGGCAGGAAGACGTTGTTAGGGAGCACCAGCACGTGCCCGGTGCGGCCCGCATCGGTCAAAGCAACACCTGGGTCGGCTAGAATTCGGCTACGCGTAGCATCGATCTGGTTGAAATCCGCCCCGGACACGATCCACTGCGGGTTCCATCGCGCGATCTGCTCCGCGTTGATGGCATCGTAGCCCTCCAGGCCGTGCTCAGCCGCCACATTCACCCCGCCTCCGACCCGTACCATGTCGTCGAACATCGTCTTTGCGCCGTAACCGTAGTGACTTTGACCGGTATAGCCCAAGACCCTGGGCGCAGCCGCTCCCGGTCGCCTCATGGACCGTGCATGTTCCACAGTCGTGTGGAACCGGATAGCCGCCTCCTCAGCGCGAGCGTCCTCGCCGGTCAAGTAGCCTACCAGCCGGATATATTCCTCGATCTGGTCCAAAGTCGTGAAATCGACGAACATCCGGTACACCGGAATGCCACTTGGACGGATCAGCCCGGCAAAATCCGACCGGCTGCTGCTGGATACCAAAATAAGGTCTGGATTCTGGCGCAGGACTCGCTCGGGATCCCCGGCCAGAACCGGCCGAAACCGGCGGGCCAAGTCCAGAACATTCGAGACCCCGGCAACGAAGGCACTCTCGCTGACCGATACCACCCGTTCGGGCGGTACAACCGAGTACAGGTACTCGTCGATGGACCAATATTGCGACACAATCCGCCGAGCGGGTGCCGGGATTCGAACCCGGAAACCGTCGCTGTCAACTGCCTCGCGGGGATAACTTCGGCCCCCGATTCGGGTACCCGCCCGGCCATAGCCGGTTTCCACGAGAGTCGGGCCCGTCGGCGGAGACACAAAGCGATCCACCGCGCCCGCGATCAGCGCTACGGACGCAAACAAAGCCAAAACTGTAGACCGTGAGGTCACCGGCGATTCACGCCAGTTGAAGGGTTTTTCCGCATTTTCTGTTCTCCGCAGAAAATTGCCGTACCGTCACCCTAGGCAGGTCTCCTGGCTTGGAGGTATCGGCGTCCAGACTAAGGACGACCAACCACCGCTTTCCCTTCCCCGGCGTCATTCTCCGAGTGGTTGTGAAAGCGGCATCCTCACTCACAGTGGCGGGACCGCGCCGGATTCTCACCGGACTTCCCTGTTGGGCCTTCGCGGAGCGACTCCGCGCTATGGCACCTGGGGCGTCTTCATTAGTACCACATGAATGCGGCGGCCCGCAATCCAGCCGATTGTGCGACCGGACTATTGCACCCGCTGACGCAGGTCCTCGTCGGTAAACACCAACTCCCGGTCTAGAACCAGTTCGATCGTTGTGCCTTGCGGGATCACCACATCGTTTCCTCTTGACCCGAAAACACTTGCCAACCCAGCGGCTGCACCCGCCGCCGCGCCTACGCCGAGGCCAGTACCTACATGCCCGGTCGCCGCCCCGACAATCGTTCCAAGTCCGGCCCCGGCCGCCGTCGTCTGCGCCACCCGACGGGTGCCGTCACCACCCTTGCCCTCACCCTGGATTCGGCCCTCGGTGCGGTCCAATTGGCCTTGTGAGTCCACGCTTCCCGCACGACCCCGGAAATCCCGCGTGGTGCCGTTCGGCAGCGTCACGGACTCGAACCGCAAATTCAAGGCCGCCTTGCCCTTCAACCTTCCGGCCCGCTCCGCCTCCGTCACGGTTCCGGTCACATAACTGCCTTGGGGAATGATCAGTCGACCGTTCACGAACACCGGCACGGCAGTCTGCAAATACACCCTGTCTCCGGCCATTGTCCGCTTTGTGTTCACCGGGTTGGTCAGCCGCATCAGGATGCGCCTACCCGAGGCCACCACGTAGTCTGTCTTCATCGGCTGCGCCGGCGGCGTGATCACTGGCGGTCTTGGAGATTCCGTTGACCGCGTCTGGACGGACTGCAAATCGCGATTGCTTTGGGGTGACGTGTATACGAAAATCGATTCCGTCTCCCCACTCGTGCGGTTCACGGTCCGGGTGATTGTTAGGCGTCCATCGCCGGACCGGCTCCACCGTTCAAACAACGAATAATCCTGCGGGCCGCTCACGATGATGTTCATCAGGAGTGCGCTGCCCTCCCACTTCGAGACTGCATTCCAAGTCGAATCGCCAACGCTGCTCTTTTGAGATGTCCCGTCCAAGGGATAAACCACTCTGGTCGTGGGTAAGCCTGGTTCCAAACTCGCGGTAATCGTCAGCGCGCCTGCCGTTTGATCCACGATAAGGACGCGGGCTGGGGGAACGGAGAAATCCCGGATGGAACTTTCATCGGACGCGAGTGTCCAGGTCCCGGAAAAATCCTTGGAAGACTGGGCCGCTGCTGAGGCAATCAGGAAACTTGCAAAAATAGCAACGAGGAGCGTACGCATTCCTTGAGTCTAGCGCGAAATTTGCGGATGTTGACAGCAGCCAAAAACGAAAAAGCCCGGTACCAATCGGCACCGGGCTTTTTCGAAGGGCGAAACCGACTTCGTTTAGAACACGTATTTCAACGCTAACTGCATCTGGCGCATCGATACGGCGGTTCCGGTAATGGTGCCGAAGCCGCTGGAGGTGACATTCGTGTTCGGAATACCCCAAACAGGGTGGTTCATCACGTTGAACATTTCCAAGCGGAACTGGAGCAAATGGCCTTCCTTGTAGAACATCGGGAAGTCCTTGTGTGCTGAGAAGTCGAGCGTCAAGTACTTCGGTCCTACCAAGGAATTGCGCCCGACGTTGCCGAAAGTGCCTGCGGCGTTGGCGGTAAAGGCCGCCTTGTCCCACCAAAAGGAGGGAACAGGATTGGAAACGTAGGGCGTTACGCCGGTTGCATTGGGACGGTCGTAGCCGCCGCCAGTGCCGGAGCGGTCCGCGCCGCCGACCGTGATCGTCACAGGGAAGCCGGTCTGGACGGTCAAGATTCCGCCAGCCTGCCAGCCGCCCACTCGCACTTCCGGCAATAGCTGTTCTGCGGGAACAGGGTATCCTGGCCTTGGACGCGGATGCCGCTCGAATCATCCATCGATCGCGACCACGTGTACGAACTCAGCAGCGTGAAGCCGTTGCTGAAGCGCTTGGTGATCTTGACGAAACCCGAGTTGTATGCGGCATTGCCCGAATTGTCAACCAATTGGATGCGGCCGAAATTCGGATACGGAGCACGCGCGGCTTGGTTGCCCACGGTGCCGGGAACGGACTCGTTGACGGCCCTGAGGAACTCCAGCTTGCGGCTGATCGAGCCGAGGTAGCCGGCTTCGGCCACCCAGTTGTTGCCCAATTGCCTTTGCAGATTGAACAGGTACTCCCAGGAATAGGAGGTACGGCGGTCGTACTTGTTGGCGAACGCGTAGGGGTTGGTGATGTTTGCTACGCCGCCCGAAATGCTGGAGAGTGCGTTGGTCCAGAACAGGGTCGGGTTCTGCAGGTCGGAATTCACGCGGATACGGCCAGCGACATTGCGGGCCATGTCGAAGCGCGGGTTGCCGGTGTCCTGGTTGTAGAACATGCCGGCACCTGTACGGACAACCCACTTTGAATCTGGCGAGTAGGTGATGCCGATGCGGGGTGCGAAATCGTTGTAGTCGGTCTGGACCAACCGGGTACCCAAGCTGCCGTCGCAGACCGTTGTGATCTGCGGCCAACGGATGCTGATACCGGAGTAGGGATCAGCGCATTTACCGCCGGCACGGATGAAGAACGGGTAGCGGCTCTTGTCGGTCACATTCGGTGTGCGGTCCTCGAACGGAATCCCGACGGAGAACGCGTTCTTGAGCGTGTCCTCGAACGGAGGCGTCAGTTCGTAACGGAGACCGAGTGCCAGCGTGATCTTCGGCGTCAGCTTCCAAGTATCGTCTAGATAGAACGACCACCCGGTCCGCTTAAAATTGGCGCTGGCAATGGCAACCGCGGCTTCCGACTGGTACAGGTCGCCCAGCAGATAGTCGCCCCACGTGTCGCCGTTGTTTTTCAAGGTAGGATTCTGCGTCGCGTTGGGTTGGAAGGTGAACTGGCCGCGCGCAAACTGGTTGCCGACTTGGTTGAACTGCTCGCGCCGGTATTCGCCGCCGAACCGGAAGGTGTGCTTGCCACGGATCCAAGAGAAGTTGTCCACGAACTGCAACGTGTTGTTGTCGTTCGCGTACGGGCCTTCCGTGCTATCGCCGAAGCCGCTGTAGCCGATCAACGTGACGTTCGGAATGCCCCAAACCACGGGATCGCCCGGCTTCAGGCCCGGGATTCCAACCTTGCTCACAACATCTTCGTTGAAGGCGAGGTAGGTGCCGATGGAGTTGTAGAAACGGGTGTAGCCGAAGCGCGCTTCGTTCACCGTATTGGCGGAGAACGTGCGCGTGTTGGAACCCATGTACTGCTCGAAGTTCGTCAGGATCTTCGTGCCGTCCAGGTTGATGCCCGTATTTGCCTGGTTTTCGTCGCCCCAGCTATACCGGCCAGACCACTGCGATTTGGACGACTCAATCCAGTCCATCCGGAGGATGAATTGATCCTTGTTGATGGGGGCACTGCCGACTCGCTGGTAGTTGTTGGAAATCTTCGGCGTCGAGATGTTGGCGGCAGGGTAGTACTGGAGGAGCTTCTTCGAGATCGGGTCAATTCGGCTGGCAGGAATCACGTTGCCCGCGAACGGAGCCTTGCTGCCCGGGTCGTAGATTACGTTCGAGATGCCGCTGAAGTCGCCGTTGAACATTGCGGCGGTGGGCACCGTGTAGATCCCATTGAAGTTGCGGCGCTGGCGGAAGCTTTCGTTGTTGGCGAGGAAGAACAGCTTGTCCTTGCCGTTGAACAATTTTGGGATGCGGACCGGGCCGTCGAGTTCAAAGCCGTACTGGTTCCACTTAAACGGGCTCTTCACGGGCGCGTTGCTGGTGAAGGCGTAGGGCTTGGCGTCGAACTTGTCGTTGCGCAGGAATTCGAAAAGCGCGCCGTGGTAGGCGTTGCCGCCCGACTTGGTGGATACGTTTATCTGGGTCGCCTCATGGCCGAATTCGGCCGGGTAGACACCCGTCTGAACCTTGAACTCCTGCAACGCGTCGATCGAGGGCAATACCACGTAGGTGTTGAAGTTCGGGTCGGTATTGTTGACGCCGTCCAGCGTAAAGTTGTCGAACATGATGCGCTGGCCGGAGACCGCGATCGATTGGCTGGCGCGGTCGCCGCCCTGGCGGGAGCCGGCTTGGCCTGCGGATGGCGAAAGCGTCGTCGCGTTCGGGGTCAGGGCAACCAATTGGAGGTAGTTGCGCCCGTTGAGGGGCAATTCCACAATGCGCCTGTTATCGATGACCGTGCCCAGCGTCGCATTCTCGGCCTGCAGTTGGACCGCGTTGGCCTCGACGGTGACAGATTCGGAAACTTGGCCGATGGTCAGAACGAAGTCCAAGCGCAGCGTCTGCTGGACTTCGAGGGCGATGTTCTTACCCTCGTCGGACTTGAAACCTTCCTTGACGACCTTCAGGTTGTAAGTGCCAGGCAGAAGGGAAGTGAATGTGTAGTCCCCGCTGTTTCCCGTGGCTACTTCGCGAACTGCGTTGGTGGCCACGCTGACCACCGTAATTTTGGCGCCGGCGACTGCCGCACCGGAACCGTCTGTGACACGTCCGGTGATTTCACCGAACGTTTGCGCCAACATGGGCAGGGCGACCGCGCCCAGACCGAGGGCGAGTACCCGTAAAATTCGTTTCATGTAACCTCTCTGATAGATAACCGGCTCCCGGTCACAATATCAGAGACAGGACCCTACCGCAAGGTGGGGGTGGGCTTCATGGGTAACCCTGTCCTAGGACGCCTTTCCGTATTCCTCAAAGAAGTGCGCGACCGTCCGGATGCCGTCGAAATAATTCCGGATGTTGTACTTCTCATTCGGCGAGTGCAGCCCGTCATCGGGGAGTCCGAAGCCCATCAGGATGGTCGGGATGCCCAGGTGGGTGGCGAAATCGCCCACGATCGGGATGGACCCGCCCGACCGCGTGAAGACCGTCGGTTTTCCGAAAACATCACTGAGGGCCTTGGCAGCCACGCGGATCGCCGGATGATCCGTGTTCACCATCAGGCCGGGACCGGAACTCAGCACCCGAACCTCGCACCGAATTCCCTTCGGCGCATTGTCGGCCACGAATTGGCGCACGGCAGCCTCCACAACCGCCGGGTCCTGGCGCGGAACCAACCGGATGCTGACCTTGGCTACGGCTTTGGCCGGGATCACGGTCTTGGCACCCGCTCCCGTAAAGCCGCCCGCGATCCCGTGAACTTCCAGAGTTGGGCGCGCCCACGTCCGCTCGAACACCGAATAGCCCGGCTCGCCGGTGAGCGACGTCGACCCAACCTCGGAGGCCAAGTATTCGGCTTCGTCGAATGGCAACTGCTCCCAGCTAGTTTTTTCGGCAGCCGACGGAGGGTCCACGGTTTCGTAGATGCCCGGAATCTGCAAGTGTCCGTCAGCATCCTTGGCCTTCGACAACAATTCGATCAGTCCGAAAACTGCGTTCGGCGCCGCACCGCCGTAAACGCCGGAATGGAGGTCCCGCGATGGACCCTGCGCCTCGATTTCCATATAGAGCAGACCCCGCAAGCCGACTTTGAGCGTCGGCATGCCCGGCTCGTACATTTCAGTGTCCGAAACCAGCGCGATATCAGCGCGCAGTTTCTCCGGGTTGTGCTCGACGTAGGCTGCGACGGAAAGTCCGCCAACCTCCTCCTCGCCTTCCAGCAACACCTTGATATTCAACGGCAGCGTGCCGTGGACGTCCCGCAAGGCTTCCAACGCCTTGATGTGCGAGTACATCTGGCCCTTGTCGTCGGCCGAGCCACGGGCGTAGAGGTTCCCGTCGCGTTCGGTAGGCTCGAACGGCGGTGAAATCCAGAGCTCCAGCGGGTCCGGGGGTTGCACGTCGAAGTGGCCGTAGCAGAGCACCGTCGGCATGCCGGGGGCGTGCAGCCAATCGGCGTAAACCAGCGGATGGCGCTCGGTCTGTATCACTTCGACGTTTTCCAGCCCAGCGGCCGTCAGCTTTTCCGCTGCGTATTCGGCGGCACGGCGGGTATCGCCATTGTGTTCCGGCAACGTCGAGATCGAAGGAATCCGAAGGAACTCCTTCAGCTCTTCCAGAAACCGGGCTTCATTGCTCTGGACGTAGGCGTCGATTGCAAGTGACATGTCGCTTTAAGATTAGCGCGTCAGTTCGACTTGGCGGGTTTCATCCACTTGTCGTACCAGGCGACGTAGCGCTCCAACCGGTCCCGCACAAAACTGGGACGCGTAATCCCATGGAACTGGCCCGGATAAATGACCATCTGGGTCGGCACCTTCAAGCTCTGCAGCGCCTGGTACATCTGCTCGCCGCCTTGGACAGGGACGTTGAAATCCTTGTCGCCGCCCATGAACAGGGTGGGTGTGTGGATGCGGTCGGCATGGAAGAAGGCGTAGGAGATGTCGATCCACTTCTGTGGGTTGGTCCACGGCGCGCCGATTTCCTGGTCATATTGAAGCGTGTACTGGTCGATGCCGTACATCGTGATTTGGTTGGCGGACCCGGCCCCGCTGATGGCGGCCTTGAAGCGCTGGTCGCCTGCGATGGTGTAATCCGTGAGAATACCACCGTAGCTCCAGCCGCCGATTCCCAGTTTTTCGGGATCGGCCAAGCCCATTTTCACCACATGGTCGACCCCTGCCAGCAGGTCCTCCACTTCAAAGTGGCCCCAATCGGCGAAAATAGCCTTGCCGTAATTCTGGCCGCGACCCGAACTGCCCCGGTAGTTGATCGCGATGACCGCATAGCCGTGCGCGGCGAAAAATTGGTTTTCAAAGAAGAACTGGTGTGCGTCCTGGCCGTTGGGACCGCCGTGGATGCGAAGAAGTGTCGGAACCTTGGAACCTGCCGCATAGTCCGGCGGGCGCATAAGAAGACCGTGGACTTCGGTACCATCCTTGCTCTTGAACGAGATGTCTTCCACTGATCCCAGTTTCAACTCGGCGAAGAGGGCGTCGTTGTGTCCGGTCAGCTTGCGTAGGGACCCGCCTTCGAACGCGAAAATTTCTGGAGCTGTGGTGTCGGAGGAACTCAGGACCGCCGTATGGCCGCCCCCGCTCGATTGCGCCGAGACCACCCGACCCATTGGCAGGAGTTTCTCCACTGGGCCACCGGCCACGCTGACCCGCGCCGGATATTCTGAACGGTCATCCGCAGCCAAGAACATGATTCCCTTGCCGTCCACCGTAAATTCGGGTGACGAAACGCCGCGATCCAATTTTTCGGTCAGAAGCCGGGTGGGTCCGCCGTCCACCGGTGCCACCGCAAGTACGTTCTGGTTGTAGGCGCTCAATTTGGACTCGCTGCCTTGGGTATACGCGATCAGCTTTCCGTCGGGACTCCATGCCAGGCGCCCGCCGTTGGGACCGGAATAGTTGGTGATTCGCATTGGCTCGGCCTTCGGCTTGGCGTCGGCCACCCAAACGTCCGTGTGCCGGGACCGGTCCCAATCCTCCGAGCGGTTGCTGACGAAGGCAATCCGCGTCCCGTCGGGCGACCAGACGGGCCCCTGTTCGTCGAATGTCTCAAGCGGGGTCAATGGTTCGGCCTTCTTCGCTACAACATCATAGATATGGATCCGGGAACGCGCTGTGCCCGTCAGATAGCCCTGAATGTCCTGCTTGAAGTGGTAGCGGTCGAGGACGATCGGTTTGGGCGGCGCTGGAGTGGCACCCGGCTTGGCATCCGCCTCCGAATCTTCCTTGGCTTTCAGGACCATCGCCAGGCGCTTGGAGTCCGGCGACCACTGGTAGTCGGAGATGTTCTCCTTGAGTTCCGTCATCTGGACTGCTTCTCCGCCACGGCGGTCCAGCAACCAGATTTGCGTTCCCTTGGCCTTGCCGGGGCGGGAAGAAAGGAATGTGATCGACTTGCCGTCGGGAGTCCACTTCGGGGCGCTCTCGCCGTCGGTGCCGTTGGTGAGCTGGATCCGGTCCGCCCCGTTCCAACCGACCATCCAGACGTGTGTTTCCCGTTTGTCGCCCGCCTTGTCAACGGTACCGACGGTGTAGAGGATCCACTTGCCGTCGGGGGAAACTTGGGGCGGGCCGACCGTCTGAATCCGGTTCAGGTCGTCCAAGTTGAGAAGCCGCTGGCCGGTCAGGTTGGTGGCGAAAAGGAGAATGAGCGTGATTGCGCGCATGGTTGGAGTCTAGCGCGGGCGATGCGCTGCACCCATAGGTCAAAGTTTGATACCATGGGAACAGTCGTGGCGCCATCGTCTAACGGTTAGGACAGAGCCCTCTCAAGGCTTAAATACGGGTTCGATTCCCGTTGGCGCTACCAAGTTTCCCCTTCCAACCCACCCGTTCCCATTCAGCCCTGCCGCGACACCTCAGTGCGTCATCGAATACACCAAATAATTAATCCCGTACCGATACGCCAGAGCCGTCATATGTTCCGGATACTCCGGCGCATCGGCATACTCCCAGGCATCCCCGATATCCGTGTTGTAATTTACGGACACGATCATGCGGCCCTTGTCGTCCGACATCGCGCGCCAAGCCGGTTTCGTCCCGAACGGTTGCTGGACCTCCACCTGCCCATTCGCCCCGCGCCGCAGGTGGCGGGTGCCGGGGATGAACGATAGATCCTTCTCTTGGATGTCGTACATGACATGCAGCACCGCGTCCGATTCCGACACCTCCGTGATCGGCTTTCCCGGGAAAACCCGGTTCATGGTGTAGGTGAAGACTTGGTACTGCTCGGGATCCGGCCCCCACATGTCGTCCACCACCAGAAATCCGCCGCGCAGCAGATATTCCCGCAGCCTCACGATCTCCACGTCGGTCAGTCCCCACCAACCCGTCTGGGTGGCGTAAATCCAGGGGTGGTCGAAAATACGGTTGTCGCCAAGCCGCATGTGCCGGGGTTCGCCGGTTTCGACCCGCGTCAAGCGCTGCATGCCCTGTGAGAAATGCTCGTCCGCATCCGGCCAATCCACCAGCCACCAACCGTCGCCCTCACCGTTCCGCGATCCGAATCCGAAACGCCGGTGGAACTGCGGCAAGTCCGTGTACTCCAAGCGGACAAAGTGGAATTCGCCGTTCACGGGAAAGACTGCTTTCGGACCCTCGCCGTGGCCATCAAACCGCAAACCGCCGCGCCCGCCGAAGCCGCCACCTCCAAAACCGCGCCCGCGCTGCGCAAACGCCGCAGTCACCAGGAGCGCCGCTGCAGCCAGCACGAAGAACAAGGGACGGAAACGCATGTGGTTCCATCATGCCAGAATTTACGGGTGTTCGACATACAGTAAGCTGGGGTAAATGGTAAAGAATGTTCTAGGCCGCGTCCTGCAAACCTGCTGCGTCGACCCTCTCACCGGTTTCTATCGCGACGGCAAGTGCAATAGCGGTCCCGACGATATCGGCAAACACACCGTTTGCGTTCTCGTCACCGATGAATTCCTCCACCACCAGGCATCCATCGGCAATGACTTGATCACACCTCGCCCCGAATACGGCTTCCCCGGACTCGAAGCTGGCGACGGCTGGTGCGTTTGCGTCGAACCCTGGAAGAAATCATTCGAAGCGGGTGTCATCGCACCGGTACGCCTTGAAGCCACCCACGAACGCGCACTTGAGGTCGTCAGCCTCGAAATGCTGTTGAAGTGCGCGCGCCTGAACTAAATTCGAACATGCCGATACCACCCCCCGGTCGACTCGTCGATGTTGGTGGACGCGCATTGCACCTCGACGAAAAGGGCGCGGGCGGTCCACTCGTAGTCTTCGAAGCTGGAATCGCCGCCAGCTCGGTCAGCTGGGCTCCGGTGCGGGATCTGGTCTCGTCTGCGACCTCCACTGCAGCCTACGACCGCGCTGGATTCGGTTGGAGCGACCCCTCAACAACCATAAAAACCGCGGACGATGCAGCCGCAGACTTGCTCCGGTTGCTGGTCCGTGGCAAATTGGAGACCCCGATTGTGCTCGTCGGGCACTCCTTCGGCGGGCTGATCGCCAGAATCTTCCAGCAGCGTTATCCGAAATTGGTGGCTGGTCTTGTCCTGGTCGATCCGGTAGTTCGAGCGGAATGGCGCGGGCCGGTTGATGTCCGAAAACGCATGCTGGAACGGGGAGTATCCCTGTCCCGCCGGGGAGCTACCCTCGCCAAGCTGGGTGTGGTCAAAGCGGCTTTGAATACGCTGGTGGGCGGTTCCAGCCGGATTCCC
>CAIYDY010000295.1 GCA_903925015.1 uncultured Acidobacteriia bacterium | reverse complement strand
GTTGAAATCCTCCTCGCCAGCCAAGTTGGCGGGGACACTGCGCGGTGGCAACCAGCAAAAAGTTGTCATCGCCAAATGGCTCTTCCGGCAATCCAACATTTTCCTTTTCGACGAGCCCACACGCGGCATCGACATAGGAGCCAAAGCCGAGGTTTTTGAACTGATGAGCGAGTTGGCCCGCCATGGTGCTGCGATCCTCATGGTGAGTTCCGAATTGACGGAGCTGCAGCATGTGGCGGACAGAATTGTGGTTATGCGTCAGGGGCGGATATCGGGGGAGCTTCCCCGGGGCTGCTCGCAGGAGCAGATCATGAAGCTGGCAGTAATGGAGACCGCAGCATGACAAAAAAACTTCAACGGTTCCTGCCGTTCCTCAGCCTGATCCTGCTCTTCATCGGTCTGTCCGTCGCGTCGCCTTACTTCCTTACGGCCAACAACTTGGCGAGTGTCGCCCGACAAACTGCGGTCTTCAACACGATGGCGCTCGGCATGACCATCGTCATTATCACGGGCGGTATCGACCTCTCGGTCGGGTCTATTCTCGGCTTGGCCGGTCTGGGGGGAGCGATGTCGCTGGAGGCCGGTCAACCTGTGGTGGTCGGCCTCCTGGTGGGCATCCTGATCGGCACCGCCTGCGGCTTTCTCAACGGATTCCTGATCACCCGTTTGGGAATTCCGCCGTTCGTGGTCACGTTGGGAACACTCGGCGTGTACCGCGGCGTGGCCCTGATCGTTTCCAACGGACTCCCAGTGCACAAGATCCCGGCGGGGTTTTCATTCATCGGCGAAGGAAATCTACTGGGCATACCGTTTGTGCTGTGGATGCTGGTGATCTGCGCAGTAGCGGTGCATGTGATCCTGGAGCATACCCGTTTGGGCCGCTATGCGTTCGCCATTGGGAGCAACCGCGTGGCGTCGATCTATGCGGGCATTCCGGTGAACTTCCACGTTACTGCGGTCTACGCCATCGGCGGCGCGTTGTCGGGACTTGCGGGCATGATCGAGGCATCTCGCCTCATGACCGGCCAGCCAACAGCAGGACAAGGCTACGAGCTACAAGCAATCGCAGCCGTGGTTATTGGGGGAGGAAGCCTCAACGGCGGCGAGGGCAGCGTTGTAGGTACGCTGATCGGAGCCTTCATCATGGGCCTGCTGTCCAATGGTGCCGACCTGCTGAATATTTCCAACTACTGGCAGCAGGTGATTATTGGATCGGTCATCATTCTTGCCGTAACGCTGGACGAACTCCGGAAACGCCGCGCGGCTTAGTTTTTGGCTGGAGAGAACTTTGCAGGGCTTGGCGAAACCGGGGCGGGAAGAACCTGCCCCGGCACCAATACGACACGAACCAGCCGCGACTAGGCGAGGGCTTCCTCGAACGTCTCGATCTCTTCCCGCTCCGCTTGGTGCCGGTCCAAATGCTCCTGGCACTTGATGCAATACGCAGCCCACGGCACTGCATTCAAGCGCTTCGGCGCAATGTCTTCCTCACAGCGGGCGCACACACCGTACGACTCGTCGTTCATCCGGGCCAGCGCCCGGCGAACCTGCCGCATCATGGCCGAATCCCGGTCCAAGTTGCGGATCGCCAATTCGCGCTCCCCCATCAGCTGGACTTGGTCCAGCGCGTCGGGCGCGTTCTCGATAGCAATGTCGTCGCGGTTGCGAGCGGCACCGGCCAATTCCTCCACTTTCGCCTCGAGGATGTCCCGAAAGCGTTGTTGCTCTTGCTCCGTCATATGTATGTAAACTCCTTCAGCCCGCCAAGGGTAGCCGCCAAACGCGGCATCACGTGCCCTCCGGGAGAAATAGCGAGGGTATCACCAAAAATTATTCGATGCAAAGGAAATAATTCCGGTGCGGTTCCGGTACTGGAACCAAATGTCCCGGGACCGCCGATAGGCCGACCCCCGGAACTGCCAATTTAGCCCTGTCGGACAGGGCTCCGATGGGATGCCACTCCCGGAGGTACCGGGAGACGGGCATTCCTGAGAAATAAATGCGTTGACCGAACTAGGCGGCTTCGACCAACGCCCGAAGGTTCCGCCCGCAGATCTTGCTGCCTTCGAATTTGTTCCCGTCCGGGCCGGGCCAGTGGGTTTCCAAATGGATGTACCCCTTGTACCCGTCCGCCGCCAAGGCATCGACCTGTCCGGTCCAATCGATGTCCCGTTCGCCGAGCGGGCCCCAAATCGGTTTGAGGCCGTCCAGCGTGCAATCCTTTGCGTGGACGTGTGCGATACGCTTCGCGTCCAGCAACTGGTAACCATTCGGGAACGGATTTTCACCCGAACAATAGGCGTTGGCCGGATCCCAAACAACTTGGAGATTCTCGTGGTCGATCGCCGCCAACACACGCGCCGTCTCCTGCGCGGTCGCGATGTTGCAAGCGTGTTCATTTTCCAATCCGATAATCAGGCCACGCGCCGCAGCCTTGTCGGAAAGTTCCTGGAGTGCGTCGACCACCCGCTCAAAAACTGCTTCCGGTTTGATGACGCGCCAGTACGAAAAGACGCGCACTATTTTTGCGCCGGTCAGATCCGCAATTTCAAAGGCCCGTTCCGCCAACCGAGCTTGATCCGCGATGGTGTACTTCGCGTTGAACATGTCCTGCTGGAAACGCGCATCCACTTCGGGGGCGTCCGGGAGCGTACACTTCAACAACGGCGAGGCGATCGAAACCACCTGCAGGCCGTTGGCTTGGAGAACCGCCATCGTCGAGGCAATCTCGTCGTTGGTCAGGTCCATGATGTTCTTGCCGCCGACCACACGGAGTTCAGCGCCCTTCATCCCCAGCTCGCGCATGGCTTCCGCCGCGATGGTGATATCGGAAGAAAACTCGTCGGTGATCGCGCCGATACGAAAACGTTGCATTGAGAGAATAGTGTACCAAATGGGTTGAGGCTGTTCATCGGATGTGTTCGAGAACCCCGATGCCATCGGATTGGGAGCCGCACTCAATGCCAGTTGTCTTGGAAGAAATTGCTGATGTAGCAAACCCGCCGAAGCCCCGCACTGCAGGTTCTCTGTTGGAGTCGCTCGCCAATGACTCCCGGTTTCGGTTACCCCTTGATCCGGCAGCCACCATAGCGCCGTTCGAACCCGTCAGGGTGACGGGAATCCGACCGTGAGTTGAAGGCGGCGGCAGTATCGGTGGGATTCCGGTGATTGATCCGGAGTTGGTGTCTGCGACCGGGTGAATCGGCGGAGTTGGGGGTGTGCGGCGGAAAAAGGATCAAATGGCCAAATGACCGAATCGCCGATCATTTTCCGGCAGGACGCACACAAAGCACCCTGAAGCTGCCGTTGAAGCCGCGGCCCGAATCCGGCTCGCCCGAGCTGAAGTCGAGGTACAAGTCAGCCTCCGAACTCCACAGCCACGACGCCGATAGCTTCACGCCCCACGCGTTGTGCGCCGCACCTGCCTCGTAGAGTCCCTTCAATTCCGCGATGGTTGGCAGTCGCCACCCGCCACCGCACTTCGCGTTCAAACTTTGGCAGTACTCGTTGGCCTCTTTTTGAGTCAGCCTCCTCCCGTTGTCGTGCGGCGTCCATCGAAGATACGTCATCGGATCCACCCAAGTCTCGATGCCAAACCGCTCCATATCAGACTTTGGCGGCACGGAGACCGGTGGCGACGCCAGTGCCGCAGCAAACTTGCCGCAACTCCAGTACCGCTGGGTCGGCTCCGTCCGCATGGCCCTCCCGATCACCGCATCCACACAAACGGACAAATTTGGATTCACCTTGCTGGCCGCCGCAAACTCCCCACGCAGGATCCGGTCCGAGACATACAACGGCTCGGCCCCCTCGAATGGCTTGCGCCCCGTCAGCATTTCATAAACGACCACACCCAATGAGTACTGATCGGTCGGCGCGTATGCCAGCTTCCCTTCCAACTGCTCCGGCGCCATGTACGCGGGCGTACCAACAGCAACCCCGGTCTGCCTCAGGTTTTGGAACCCCAGCCTCGCGATCCCGAAGTCGATCAATTTCACTCGCCCATCCGGCTGCATCAGAATGTTGCCCGGCTTGATGTCGCGATGGACAATCCCCTTGGCGTGGACGTGGTCCAGTGCCCGCGCCGTCTGGGTGATCCACGGCAAAGCCCTTTCCAGCGGCATCGGACCCTCGGCGATGATCTTCTGCAGCGACTTCCCCGGCACCAGTTCCATCGCGTACCACGGCGGATCGACGGCACTGCCCAGTTCCCCGGCATGGTATTCGAACAGGACCGGCAGGTTGTCGTGCGGGAACAGCGTACCCAATGTCCGGGCCTCGGTCTCAAACCGCAGCCGGACCTCCGTAAGATGGCGTTCCACTGTGGGCAAGCTGATCTTGGGCACTTTGACCGCCGCGAACCGGTTCAGCAACGGGTCAAAGCACTTGTACACAACCGACATGTCCGAAGAGCCCAACAACTCCTGGACTTCGTATCGACCGATGCTGGAGGGCAACTGCGTTGGGGATGCCATGATGATTCGCCCTCCAATTATTCCATACCAGCCCGGAAAGTCTTGATAACCTAAAAATAGGACACACTTCCGATGCCCGTCGCAATCGACCACCTTCCAGGAATTGAACCGGAGACGCTTGAGGAGCAGCGCGCCCTCTTGGTGGCCATGTTCGGGGGAAATCCCGGCATCAGAATTCCGGAAAACCCGTTCGGCCCGACGCCTGACGTGGAACCAATCAGGGGGACGGGCATTCCCGCATCTGAACTCCTGATCCAGGACCGGCGCTCGTGCAGTTGTATTTGGATACATCCGCTTGGCTAAAGCGGAATTACCTCGAACGAGGCAGCTACCAAGTGCGGTGGTTCGCCGGTCCAAACTTGCTGTGTGGTTCCCCGTTGGGTTTGATCGAGGTGATCACGGAAAAGTACTTACAGGACTGGCAAACATTCGTTCAGCTTCAAGTTGATTTCAAAGTTGTCGACCGGGCCAAGGACGTCGCGGACCGCTTCGCCCTCCGTGGTGCCGACGCCGTACATTTCGCGTCGCTCCTCCTCTTGGCTGAGGACGCGGCCCGTCTAGGGCGCGAAATTATCTTCCTGACCTCCGACCGGGAACTACTGCACACCGCAATGAGCGTAGGCATCCAAGCGATGGACCCTCGATCCGACCAACCGCCCACCGTCCCATGACACTCTTCGACCTCCCAGACCCCAACGCCTTCGACCGCGACGCCCTCCGCGACCGACTCGCAGAACTGGCCGCGCGAGGCGTCCGCATCGGCGGCAGTTCGTGGAAATACGAGGGCTGGCTCGACCAGATATACACCCGCTCCCTCTACCAGACACGCAACAAATTCTCCAAGCGACTCTTCGAGGAAACCTGCCTCGCGGAATACGCCCGCGTCTTCCCCACCGTCTGCGGAGATTTCGCGTTCTACCAATTCCCTACCCCGGAGTTCTGGGCCAAGCTCTTCCGCCAGACCCCACCCTCATTCCAGTGGGGGTTCAAAGCCCCGGAACACATCACGGTGGCCAACTGGCCCGTCCAACCCCGGTACGGAGCGCTCGCAGGCCTGCCGAACCACACATTCCTCGACGCACCCTTGTTCAACCAGGCTTTGCTCGGCGTCCTGGAGCCCTGGCGTGACCGCGTCGGGGTGATCGTCTTCGAATTCGGCACCTTCCGCCAGCGCGAATTTCGCAACGCTGTGGAATTCGTCGGAGCCCTCGACCCATTCCTCTCCGCCCTGCCCCAGGGTTGGCGCTTCGCCGTCGAAATCCGCAACGCAGACTTCCTGGTCCCCCGCTACTTCGACTGCCTGCGCGCCCACAACGTCGCCCACGTCTTCAACGCTTGGACCCGGATGCCGGAAATCCCCGACCAGATGGCGATCCCCGGCTCGCGCACCTCGGACCTGATCGTCGCCCGCGCCTTGCTCCGGCAAGGACGCCCCTACGAGGAGGCCGTGCAAAGGTTCGAGCCCTACGATCGAGTTCAGGAGGTCAACGAATCGGCTCGCAAGGGTTTGCGCGAACTGGTTCACGTCGCGCTGGTGGATGGCAACCCCGCGTTCCTGTTCGTGAACAACAGGCTGGAAGGAAATTCGCCGGGGACCATGGTCGCCATTACGAATTGATTGCTATACTGGAATTTCCGGTGGCGGATGAGCGGTCCCGTCCAGCGGAGTCCTTCCCCTTGGGGCCTGTAGCTCAGTTGGTTAGAGCGCTACCTTGACACGGTAGAGGTCTGCAGTTCGAGTCTGCACAGGCCCACCATTTCCCCAGCACACTTTCGCCTCCTTTGTGGCATAATCATTTCAACTCGTCGGTGGCCAACGCCGCCGCAAGGGGTACCGAAATGAAACAGATAAGCTCGATCCTGATCGCGTCCGCCTTGGTTGTGGTCCATGCCGGAGCGCAGTCCACTACAACCACGCCATCCACGGGCGTAGGAACCGGTGCTTCAGGCAACAACATTGGAACCGGTGGGGGTACGGCCAACACCACAGGCGGACGGACCACAGGCCTCCCGACGACGCCGAGCACGAGCACCCAGCCGCAGGTGGACCAGATCCAACGACCCATTTTCCTCTCGGGGCAGGTCATGATGGACGACGGTTCGCCGGTCCCCTCAAATGTCACGATCCAGCAGGTTTGCAACGGCACGCCGAAGTCCGTTGCCTACACCGACAACCGGGGACATTTCTCGTTCCAGTTCGGGCAGAGCAATGGAATGCTCAGCGATGCGTCCGAGCCTGGAAGCTCGGACATCCGTAGCTCTAGTTCCGGATTTGGCAGCGCCCAATCCGCCGGTGGCAGCAACCCGCTGTCGAGCAACCCTTTCAAGAACCAGATGAACGGTTGCGAGTTGCGGGCCCAATTGGCGGGCTACCGCTCAACGATCGCCACCTTGTTCAACCGGACCAGCATGGACAATCCCGATGTCGGCACCATCATCCTGCACCGGATGGGCGCGTCGGAGGGCACATCGGTCAGCGCCACGTCGATGATGGCTCCGAAAGACGCGAAGAAGGCGTTTGAGCATGGCATGCAATCGCTAATGAAAAACAAACCCGCAGAGGCCCAAAAAGATTTTGAGAAGGCCGTTGCCGTCTACCCCAAGTACGCCGATGCGTGGCTCAACCTTGGGAAACTGCGGGCGCAGCAGCAAGCAACCGAGCACGCGCGCGAGGCGATGCTGAAAGCGATCGAGGCGGATGCAAAGTTGGTGGGACCATACATCGAACTCGGCTTGATGGCGGCCAAGGAGAAAAAGTGGGAGGATGCGGGCCAATACCTCGACAAAGGCCTCCGGCTCGATCCCATCGATTTCCCCGGTGCGTGGTTTGCCGACGCAGTCGCCAACTACAACCTGAAGAAATATGATGCGGCCGAAAAAGCCTGCCGGGAAACGATCAAACTCGACCTGAAGCACGCCAATCCCAAGGCCCAGTACCTGCTCGGCGTGATTTTGATTGAGAAGAAGGACTACGCCGGAGCCGCCGAACAGTACCGGGCGTACGTCAAGATGGCACCGAACGCCCCGGAAATCGACTCCGTAAAGGACCAGTTGGGGCAGATGGAAAAATTCCTGGCCGAAACCAAGGAAGCTAGCGCAACGCAGCAGCCCAAGTAGACGGTAGGCTATAGTACCCGGCGCGGCACGAAGCCAAAAACCTTTGTCCCCGTGTTTGCATCTATCTGCGTGGAGGAAGAGCCATGATTGCTCACACGAACGAGATCCAGATGCAGACGGCCCCCATGGCCGGGAAAATGGTGGCCAAGAAGATAGCGGTCCAAGTACAGTGCCCCATGTGCACCCACTCGGTCGCAGCAGAGGCGGCGCAGAGTGGACGGCGTGCATTCGTGCTGCGCGGCCAGAAATGCTCGCGGTGCAAATCGTCCCTGGATGCGAGCGCCGTGCTGTACGCGCACGCCGCCTAGCCCAAACTGGAGCCACGTGTCGTTTGGAAGCGGGGGACTTGTTTGATATACTGGGAATTCCGGTGCCCAAAATGGCGGGGTAGCTCAGCTGGCTAGAGCGACGGTCTCATAATCCGTAGGTCGGGAGTTCGAGTCTCCCTTCCGCCACCAAGTTTCTCCCTTGTTCAGATTCATAGCGCGGTGTGTCGGGTCGCTCCCGGTGATCTTGGTCGCCGCACTGTCGCTGCGAATTTTCTTCCTCCTACAATACGTAGGTACTCATTCTCCGAGGGCCCTTTCTACAATCCCTTTCTTGTTCGAGCCAGGCAACATTGCCTTTTCCTTGGTGAGTGGAAACGGCTTTGGCTCACCTTTCCGGCTAGACACCGGGCCTACCGCTTGGATGACACCGGTCTGGCCCCTGATCTTGGCCGAGATCTTCAAGCTCTTCGGAACCTACACATTCAAGGCCTTCCTCGCCACCTCGGGGTTCAACATTGCCTGTTCGACCGCTACGTGCGTTCCAATCCACGCCACGGCGAAGCGAATCGGCGGAAAGGCCACTGCATCTCTCGCAACGTGGCTCTGGGCGGTCTTTCCGACCGCGATCCTGCTAACCTACGAATCCCTGTGGGACGCCTCACTGACGGCCCTCATCCTGACCACCCTGCTCTGGGCGACGATTGCCGTCGCCGAGTCCCATAGCATTCGATATTGGGCTGGCTATGGCCTCCTGTGGGGATTCGGCCTGATGACCAACGCGGCGATCCTCTCGGTCTTACCCTTTCTTTTCGGATGGGCCGAATACCGGTCCTACAAGACAAAACAAACCCATCCGCGGAACTGGATCCTGGCAGCCGCAGCTGCGGCTGCCTGCTGCATCCCTTGGACAGCGAGAAATTTCCAGACATTCCACACCTTCGTTCCCTTGCGATCCGTGGGAGGTCTGGCGCTTTGGCTCGGCAACAACGAAAACGGTGACGGCCTGTCGGCCCGTCAACACCCGATCTCCAACCAGCGCGAGCGCGACCGCTACATGGAAATGGGGGAAATCGCCTATATGGCGGAAAAGCAATCCCAGGCGGTCCGGCACATCGCAGCGCATCCAGCCCGCACATTCCACCTCTCCCTGCAAAGATTCACGGCAATCTGGACCGGCACCTCCGGCCACCTGTTGGAGGACTTCCGCAGGGCCAAGAGCATCCGGTTCTACTTGGTAGTCGGCACCGACATCCTAGCAGCCCTAGGCACGCTATTGGGTTTGTTTTTTCTGGCACGCGAACGCAACCCCTATTGGATTCCCCTTGCCACATTTCCCGTTGTGTTCCCGCTCGTCTATTACCTCGCACTCGCACCCCCGCGTTACCGGCACCCCATAGACCCGGCTCTACTAATCCTTACGGCTGCTTCGTTAAAAGCTATAGGAGCCTCGTTGAACCGTCTGGCACACTTAAGAAGGAAGAGGCCGAATCACGGCCAACCCAGCAACCCATCGTGAAGAATACCCGCACGCTCCAACTGTCTTTCGGCATTTCCTTTGAGGAACTTTATAGTCGGGAAGGCCTGATTCGCATCGATTCGCAATTTCTCGACCACCTGGCCGCGATCGACTCCGGACTCCATGCCCGCCTTCTGGCGGCGCGCGAAAATCCAGCCTCCGTCGAGCTCAAGCCTGGCTCCGAGCTGATCATCGCGCTCGCTCCGCACGTTGAGGATTTCCTGGGCCAGCTGTTCGGCATCGGCCCCGAGCTCCGTGCGCTCCAGACGCGCCACCACGCGCTCTCGCCCATCCTCTCGGTCAAGCGCCGTTTCGTCTTCAAGAAGGCACTGACCGGCCAGACGCCCGAAAAGGCCGCATTGATTGACGGTGCCGAAGTCAAGGCCCGCCTCGAATCCCTCTTCGGCGAGCCAATCACCGAGGCATCCTACGGTGAGCACGTGGCCCGTTGGATCGACTCCGCCGAATCCGAGGCAGCTCACGCGGACGACCTGAAAATCGCCGCCCAATATGCCATCTGGGCTGTCCTGACCCCCGCAGGCAAGGCCGCCCACAAAGGCGATGTCCTTTTCCACCTGCCCCACAAGTTGGACATGGACCATTTGGTTCCAGCCGAGACAACCCAGACCGGCAACCTCGTTCAGTTCATCTTCGGCCCCGAACATTGGCGCAACCGATCCGGGTTCGACCTCACCGACCCGGGCATGACCCTGCTTCCCGCGCTCGACCAGGCCGCCTACTGCATCAAGTGCCACAACCAGGGCAAGGACAGCTGCTCGCACGGACTGAAGGAAAAGGACGGCGCCTTCAAGTCCTCCGTTTTCGGCGTCAAGCTCGCGGGCTGCCCGTTGGAAGAGAAAATCTCGGAGATGAACGTGGTGAAGGGCGAAGGGTTGCCGTTGGCGGCCTTGGCCGTCGTCACCATCGACAATCCCATGGCCGCCGCCACCGGGCACCGCATCTGCAATGACTGCATGAAATCCTGCATTTTCCAAAAGCAGGAACCCGTCGACATCCCGCAGGTGGAGACCCGTTCGCTCAAGGATGTCCTCGAACTGCCTTGGGGCTTCGAGATCTACGCCCTGCTCACCCGCTGGAATCCGCTCAATTTCGCCCGGCCCTACCCGCGTGAGGATTCCGGACGCAAGGTGCTCGTGGTCGGCCTCGGTCCCGCCGGTTTCACCCTGTCGCACCACCTGATGAACGATGGCCACACAGTTGCCGCCGTCGATGGTCTGAAGATCGAGCCCCTACCCTCGGAAATTTCCGGCGTCGATCCGTGGGGCAAGCGTGTCGGCTTCCGTGCGATTGAGGACATCACCGAAATCTACGAGCGCTTGGGCGAGCGCGTGATGGCGGGTTTTGGCGGCGTCGCCGAATACGGCATCACCGTCCGCTGGAACAAGAACTTCCTCAAGGTTATCCGCCTCCTGCTCGAACGCCGGGCCCAGTTCGCCATGTTCGGCGGTGTCCGCTTCGGCGGAACCCTGACGGTGGACGACGCCTTCAACCTGGGCTTCGACCACATCGCACTGTGCGCGGGTGCTGGCCGGCCAACCGTGATCCCGATGAAGAACGGCTTGGTCCGCGGCGTGCGTCAAGCCTCGGACTTCCTGATGGCGCTCCAGCTGACCGGCGCGGCCAAGTCGGATTCGTTGGCGAACCTCCAGATCCGCATGCCCATCGTCGTTATCGGCGGCGGTCTTACAGCCATCGACACGGGCACGGAGTCGTTGGCATATTACGTAGTGCAGGTGGAGAAGTTCCTCGCCCGCTACGAGGCCTTGGTGGAAGACCTTGGCGAAGTCGCAGTCCGCGCAAAATGGACCCCCGATGAAGCCGTCACGGCCAAGGAATTCCTCGCCCACGGGCAAGCGATCCGCGCTGAACGCCAACAAGCGGCAGCCGAGGGGCGAGAGCCCCGCTTCATCGAACTGCTGAATTCCTGGGGTGGCGTCACCGTGGCCTACCGCCGCCGCCTGATCGATGCGCCCAGCTACACGCTGAACCACGAGGAAGTGTCCAAAGCCTTCGAGGAAGGCGTCAAATTCGCCGAGTGCCTCGCGCCGGAAGAGGTTGAGGTGGATGCCGCAGGTTCCGCCGCCGCCCTGCGCTTCCAGAAGTATGCCTGGGACGGGGAAAAAGCCAAAATCGTCGCCACCGGCGAATCCGTCACAATTCCCGCGAAGACGATTCTCGTCGCCGCCGGGACCCAGCCCAACACCGTCCTCGCCCGGGAGGACGACCACAATGTATTCCTGGACGGCCGCTACTTCCAAGCTTTCGACGAGGACGGCAACAAGGTCAAGCCGGAAAAGATCGCCAAACCGCAAAAGGTGCAGGTCCTGATGTCCCTGCGTCCCGATGGCAGGGCTATCAGTTTCTTCGGCGACCTACATCCGTCCTTCTCCGGCAACGTGGTCAAGGCCATGGCGAGCGCCAAGCAGGGTTACCCGGTAGTTTCCCGGTCACTCGCCGGCATGTCCGCCCCCGCCGTGGACCCGCAAGTACTGATCGCCAAACTCAACGACGAACTGCGTGCAACCGTCCATGACGTGATTCGCCTAACGCCGAACATCGTCGAAGTGATCGTGCGCGCCCCGCTCGCCGCCCGCGCATTCCTGCCAGGGCAGTTCTACCGGCTGCAAAACTACGAGGCCCTCGCCCCGCGCACTGCCGACACCGTACTCGGGATGGAAGGCTTGGCTCTCACCGGTGCCTCCGTGGACCAGGAACATGGCCTGCTTTCCACAATCGTCCTCGAAATGGGTGGCTCCTCCGACCTGTGCGCCATGCTGAAGAAGGGCGAACCGGTGATCCTGATGGGTCCCACGGGCACCCCCAGCGAAACCCCGTCCAAGGAAACCGTTCTGTTGGTGGGCGGCGGTCTCGGCAACGCAGTGCTCTTTTCTATCGGCCAAAAGCTGCGGGAAGAAGGCTCGCGCGTCATCTACTTCGCCGGCTACAAGAAGATTATCGACCGCTACAAGGTCGAGGAAATCGAAAAGGCCGCCGACTTGGTCACTTGGGTCTGCGACGAGGCCCCCGGATTCACCGCAACCCGAGTCCAGGATTCCGCATTCGTTGGCAACATCGTGGAGGCCATGGTGGCCTACGGACGCGGCGACTTGGGAGATGGCGGCATTCCGCTTTCCGCCGTCGACCGGATCATCGCCATCGGCTCCGATGGGATGATGCGGGCCGTCCAGCAGGCGCGCCACACTGTCCTGCGCCCCTACATCAAGCCCGACCACCAGGCGATCGGCTCCATCAATTCGCCGATGCAGTGCATGATGAAGGAAATTTGCGCCCAGTGCCTCCAGACCCACCGGAATCCGGAAACGGGCGAGGAGACCGTCGTATTCTCCTGCTTCAACCAGGACCAGCCGCTCGACCACGTCGATTTTGCCAACCTCCGCACCCGTCTAACCCAAAACGGGGCGCAGGAGAAGCTGACCAAGATGTGGATCGACCACTGCCTCCGAGGGTTGGGCGTACGGGACGCCGGGGTCGGGGCATAACCACTTGAGGCTACTTTTTATTGGGGATATCTTCGGCCATCCGGGGCGGATGATCGTGTCGGACCACTTGGCCGACATCCGGCGCTCCCAAGGCATTGACGTGGTGATCGCCAATGTGGAAAACTCGGCCGCCGGTTTCGGGGTAACCCCCGCCATAGCGGAGGAGCTTTTCCGCTACGGCATCGACGTAATGACGACCGGCAACCACGTCTGGGACAAGAAGGAGATCTTCGAATACCTCCCGCGCCAACCGAAACTGCTGCGCCCCGCCAATTACCCGAAAGGGGCGATCGGCAGCGGCCTGTACATCCACACAACGCCCTCGGGCGAGCGTTGCGCCATCATGAACCTGCAGGGCCGGGTCTATATGGCGAACACCGATTGCCCGTTCCGGAAAGCGGACGAACTCATCGCCTCCATCCCGGATGACGTGAAGGTGCGATTCCTCGATTTCCACGCCGAGGTTACCAGCGAAAAGATGGCGATGGGCTGGCATGTGGATGGCCGGATTTCGGCCATGGTCGGAACCCATACGCATATTCCGACTGCGGACACGCGGATTCTGCCCGGTGGCACCGGCTACCAAACCGATTGCGGAATGACCGGTCCGTACGATTCGGTCATCGGCGCGGAAAAGGATGCCGTGATGAAACGGTTCCTGACGGGAATTTCGGCCCGGTTGGAGGCAGCAAAGGGGTCGCCGGAACTGCATTCGGTGATCGTGGATGTGGATCCGACTACGGGTAAAACCACGGCGATCCGGCGGCATACCGTTCAGGGTGGGTAGCTCCTGCCGGGCTGGCCTTGCACGCCCACCGCGATTGACTTACGCTAGTGCTTAGAGATGCAACTGGCCCTTCCAGATTTGTCGCAATCAGCAGTTCTGATCCTCGACTGTGACAAAGGTCTCAGCGATCAGGCGTACATGTCGTTTTGCGAGGTCAATTCGGATGTACGCATAGAGCGGAACACCCAAGGAGACATCGTTATTATGCCCCCAGCGGGGATGGAGTCCGACTTCCGAAGCGTTGAGGTTTCCACAGAGTTACGCTTGTGGGCTAGGCGGACAAAGAGTGGCAAAACCTTCGGCTCCAGCGTAGAGTTCTTCCTCCCGGATGGCTCCGCGCTTTCGCCGGATGCCGCATGGGTATCGGATCTCCGAATTGCCTCCCTGCCGACGGCCGAACGACGCCGGTTTCCCCACCTTGTGCCCGAGTTTGTCGTTGAGGTGATGTCCCCAAGCGACCGATTGCCCGCAGCGCTACGGAAGATGGAGCAATGGATGGCCAACGGCGTGGAGCTTTCCTGGCTGATCAACGGGGACGCGAAGATAGTGTACGTCTTCCGCGCAGGGATGGAAATGCGGGTAGTAACAGATGACCGAGTAGCCGGGGAAGGTCCAGTCGAAGGCTTTGTCTTGGAACTTGGTGAGATCTGGGCTGGCCTTTAGGCCGCATCCACCTCACCTCCCCAAGACCTCCGCGTAGTATCCCTCGTACATCGGAATGATGCGCTCTGTGGCAAAACGAGTCTCCGCCGTCCGCCGCGCCGCCGTTGCCATAGCCCTTTGAACATCGGGATTCTCCACGATTTCCAACACTCGCACGGACTGGCCCGAAACATCCCCCACCGCCTCCAGGAACCCGTCCACTCCCGGCGTGATCAACTCCGGAACGCCACCCACCCGGGTCCCCACCACCGGAACCCCGCAAGCCATCGCCTCCAACCCGGCCAGCCCGAAAGACTCCATCTCGCTCGGCATCAGCAGCACATCCGCAATCCGGATCAGCCGCTGCACGTTGTTCTGCTTGCCCAGGAACTCCACATGGTCGGCAACCCCCAGTTGCGCCGCCAAGTGCTCCGCCTGTGTGCGGTCCGGCCCGTCGCCCACCATCAGCAGCTTCGCGTCCTCATGCTTGCGAACTTCGGCCAAAATCCGGATACAATCGAGCACCCGCTTCACCGGGCGAAAATTTGACAGGTGGATCAGCAATTTCTGCCCCTCCCCGGCGAAACGCGACCGTCCCTGCTTTTCGGGATCCGGCGCGTAGGTCTCGCAATTCACGAAGTTGTGCAGCACCCGGATCTCGTTTTCCACTCCGAAAGTCTCGACGGTGTGGCGGCGCAAGTCCTCGCTGATCGACGTCACCCCGTCCGATTGTTCGATTGAAAACTTCGTGATCCCGAAGTAGGACGGGTCCATGCCGACCAGCGTAATGTCGGTCCCATGCAGAGTCGTCACGAACGGCAGCCGCCTTTTTGCTGCCAGCATTTGCTTGGCCATGTACGCCGACATGGAATGCGGAATCGCGTAGTGGACGTGCAGCAGGTCGAGTTTGTAGTTTTCCGCCACCTCCGCCATCCGGGACGCCAGCGCGAGACAGTAGGGCGGGTACTGGAAAAGGGGGTAGTTCGACACCTCCACCTCGTGGTAGTGGATGCGTGGAATGTAAGGATCGAGCCGGATCGGATTGGCGTAGGTGATGAAGTGGACGTCGTGCCCGCGGTCGGCGAGCTCCAGCCCCAGTTCCGTGGCGACGATGCCGCTGCCACCGTAGGTCGGATAGCAGGTGATGCCGATTCGCATATGCGCTATCGGATGTACAGCATCAGCGTATGGCTTCGGCCTTCGCCGTCATCGGGAATTGTTACGGTCTTGGTCGGAACCCAGCCGGCGATGCCAAAATCGTGGGCGACTACCCGTGTCCCCTTTTTCAGCTGCTTTTCCAAGATGGGCCGGACCTTCAGGAGCGAATCCGGCAGCAGGTAAATGGCGACCACATCCGCCGACGAGTAATCCTGCGTCAGGATATCGCCGTGGATGATCCTCGCCGTTTGCGTCAAGCCCAATTGCCGGATTTTGGCCTGGCTCGACGATACCAGGTCATTGTCCAACTCGACACCGATCGCGTCCGCCCGGAATCGCTGCGCCGCCATAAAGATAATCCGGCCGTCGCCGCTGCCAAGGTCGAAGATCTTTTCGCCGGGCTTGAGCTTGGCAAGGTCCAGCATCTGCTCCACAATAGTGAGCGGAGTGGGGAAATATGGGGCCAGAACTTCCGGCTTGGGTGCCTGGGCCAAGGCTGCGACGGCGGCGAGAAATACGGGAATGAGCTTCTTCAAGATAAACTTACTCCAAAACGGACGACCAGCCGCGCCGCGACAGGTCCCAATAGATGGCGCAACCGGCAACCACCGCTGCAATCAGAAACGGTGCAGCTTGGGAGTATTCGGCTAGAACAATCTTACCGATCCCGAACAGCGACCCGTAAATCAGCACGCAACCGCAAAGCCAGTCGAACAAATTCCAAGCCAAATCGTCTGAACCTTTGACGTCGGGAGCCATTCGCGCCACCGGCCGCCAGCCTGCGGGCGAGGGCCGCACGCGCCTGTAGAAGCCCAGCAAAGTCGCGTCTGATTCCGGTGCCGTGAGAAAAGTCGTCGCCACCCAGACCACCGTCGTCACGCCCACCGTAATCAGAATCAAGTAGGCGAACTCTTCCGGCTTGTCGGTGTCCAGATGCCAGACCGTCTGCAGCGCAATCGAAGTGACGAACGCCGCCGCCATCGAGGAAACTTCGCTCCACGCGTTGATCCGCCACCAGTACCAGCGCAGAATCAACACTGTTCCGGTTCCGGCCCCGGTCGCGATCAACAACTTCCACGCCCCCGAAATCGAATCCATGTGCCAGGTGACAAACGCCGAAAGTACCGTCAGCGCAACGGTGGCCACTTGCGATGCTTTCACATAATGCCGGTCCGAGGCACCCTTGTTCAGGAAGCGACCGTAGAAATCGTTCACCAGATAGCTCGCGCCCCAGTTCAACTGGGTACCGATGGTCGACATGAACGCCGCCGCGAATGCCGCAACCATCAGACCGCGCAACGAGGGTGGCAGATAGTCGATCATCACCCGCACATACCCGGTCTCGGGGTCCGCCAAATGCGGGTATAGGATCACCGAGGCCATCCCGACCACCACCCACGGCCACGGCCTCAGGGCGTAGTGCGCAATGTTGAACCACAGCGTGGCCAGTAGCGAATGGCGTTCGTCCTTGGCGCTGAACATGCGCTGGGCGACATAGCCGCCGCCGCCGGGCTCGGAGCCCGGGTACCACGTGGCCCACCAATTCACGGCAATATACACAAAGAACGTGACCGCCGGCATCCAGGGGGAATGGAAATCGGGAGCAAAACTCAGGAACGCTGAATTCTCCCCACCCAGCTTCGCCTTCATCTGTTCGATCCCGCCGACGGCGTTGACAGCGGACACCCCCAGCACAATCACCATGCTCATTTTCACGACAAACTGGAAAAGGTCGGTCACCAGGACGCCCCACAGCCCCGACAGTGCCGAGATGAACGAAGTCAAGACAATCATCCCGACCACGACCCACAGAGCCTGCGCCTTGGAGATCCCCAACACGAGCCCCAGAATCTTCACCATCGCCAAGTTGACCCACCCCAGCACGATGCAGTTCATCGCCACACCCAGGTAGACCGCCCGGAATCCGCGCAGGAACGCCGCCGGTGGGCCCGAGTAGCGCAGTTCGGCCAGTTCGATGTCGGTCGTCATGCCGGAGCGCCGCCAGAGCCGGGCAAACAGGAATACCGTGAGCATTCCACTCGCGACCATGTTCCACCAGAGCCAATTGCCCGCGATGCCGTTCCGCGCCACCAAGCCGGTAACAACCAGCGGCGTGTCGGCTGCAAAAGTCGTGGCGACCATTGAGGTTCCAGCCAACCACCACGGTACGTTGCGACCTGAAAGGAAGAAGTCGCCAATGCTGGCCCCTGCCTTGTTCTTGTAGTAAAAACCGATGATCAGGTTGAAGGCGAAGTAGGCCCCGATCACGATCCAGTCGACAATGCCGAGCTTCATCGCGCCGTCCCGGCCATCTGTGGGTTTCCAACAAGGCCTGTGGAAATCTCTGTGGGAAACAGGCCATGAAAACCTGCAAATGTATGGTTAGACATGCAGATGTAACACTTTGCACCGTTCTTCAGCACGCCTTTGAAAGGCCTCCAACCGCTTGATTCCAAAGGACCAACGGAGGAACTGCAACCGTATTTCCACATCCTAGACCCAAACCTTCGTTGGGGACTGGCCCTGGGCACATAATTCACAGGAGGTCAAGTCCGCAAAGTAACTTGCATCCAGCTCCGCGAGGTGATAAATGGGGAGTGCACCGAAATTGTGCGTCTGCGGAGTGGGCTGGTGGACGATCACGGCCAAGCCCAAAACGTTCGCGCCGCACTCTTCCAAGGTGGCCTTGAGGTCCGCCAGATTCCGCCCGGAATGGAGGATATCGTCCACCAGGATCACCGGCTCGCCGGGCTCCGGATGGATGAACGGCCGGAAGCGGTACCGGCCGGAACCATCGCGCTCGGCCCAGTACGCCTTGCGCGCATGCAGTGCATCGCAAATACCGTAAGCCACGGGCAAGCCGCCCGTGGCCGGGCTGACAATCGACAATTTCGGAATCAGCGCCCGGATTTCCTGATTCGCACGCAGCAACCGGCTCACACCAACGCAGAGGGTGCGGGCGTGCTGGTAGTGCTGCATCGCGAGCGGAACCTGGAGGTACTCGTTCGAATGCGACCCGTTGGGAAACTCGAAATGCCCGGTGCGCAACGCGCCGGTTTCACGCAGAATGCGGACTACGTCTTCCTGACTCGGCAATAGGTCCATAAGGACTCCCCGACCCCAGCATACAGCGACCCATCACACGGAAACGTTACGCGTCGGGCTAACGGTATCCCTTGGACTTCAAGTACGCCACCAGCTCGGCTGGATGGTCCGTCTGGATGCCGGCGGCACCGCGGTCGATGGCGTCCTGCCACTTCTCCGGATTGTCGGCGTCGCCCAGCCGGTCCACGTAGATTTCCACGTTCGCAGCCCGTGCGACAGCTATGGTTTCGTCATTGAAGTCCTTCGCATCGAATGCCGCGACCTTGAGCTGGAGTGTGTCAATCAAGGTTCGCAACGTAGCGGGATTTTGCGCTTCGGGCATCGCCTTCAAGTTCGGCTGCAGCGTGACAACATCCTTTAGATACCTCGCTCCGCCATAGATCACGACCTTGTCGATCATGTCGTGACGTGTCAGCGCGTCGACAACATCCTGACCTGAAATCCGCTTGCTGTCCACATAGACGCCGATCTTCCCGTGCGCAAGTCTCAAAGCCTCGTCAAAGGTCGGGATCCTGGTGCCAGCCCACTCGGGTCCCATCTTCAGGCCAACCTCGAGCTTCCGCAGGTCGTCGAAGGACATGGACGCCACATCGCCCTTGCCGTTCGTCATGCGGTCGACGTTGCCATCGTGCATCAGTACCAGCTTCCCTTCGGCGGTTGTACGCACATCCAGCTCGAAAAAGTCCGCACCTGCGTCAATTGCCGCCTGAAACGCGGCCAGCGTATTTTCGGGATGGCGAAGATGCTCGCCGCGATGCGCGATCACCACGACGTGCTTGGTCTGGGCAGACACCGTAACCGCAAATCCGACGGACAAAAGCAGATAGGATAGAGCTTTGTTCACGCCGCAAGTGTAGCAACGGCAGGTTTCGAGACGATGACATCCACCCGTTTCCGGCGCAGGTTGTATCCAACGAATGCTTCGTGCTACATATGAGGTGTACCGTTGGCGGCGTTTTACGGCTCTGTCCAGAGCGAATGAAACCTGCGGGCGATACAGGCGCTTGGACTCCCACGTCCGCCCCCGGTGCCAAAAACCATTCAAAACATTAGGAGTTTTGATCCCGCATGGACTCCGACCGCAAATACAGGCAGCACGGCTACAGCGACAACGCTGGCAATCCATCCTCCAACGGCACCGGCCAGAAGCCGAAGCCACAGGGCCCGCGCCCTTCCATCGACGTGACCGGGCCGCGCCTCCCCCGGCTGGTCCAGAATGTTACGGCCTCCCGGTGCTACAACTGTGCCACGGCGCTGCTGCCCGGCACCGACTTCACTGGTACCTGCCCGAAGTGCAATGCCCAGCTGCATTGCTGCAAACAGTGCACGTTCTTTGAATCCTCAACGCGGTTCCAGTGCCTGAAGCCAATCCCCGCACGGATCGCGATCAAGGACCAGAGGAACGAATGCGCCCTGTTTTCGCCGAAGGTAACAGTGGCCCGCGACGGCAGCGCGATGCAAAACGGCAACGGGAACGGAAACCCAAGCATTTCCATGCGCCAGGCACCCACCGTCAACTCACCGGCCCCCACCAGCGCCGCGGACGCGCGTGACGCCTTCGCGCGGCTGTTCAAGCCCGGCAGCTAGATCGGGGACCACCGGCGTGCCAACGCGATATGCAGCCCTGCTGCGTGGAATCAACGTCGGGGGCAAGAACAAGATGCCGATGAAGGATCTCGCCTTGGTCTTTGAGTCCGTCGGCTGCTCGGATGTTCGTACGTACATCCAGAGCGGGAATGTGGTTTTCACCTCCGGGCGTTTTGAATCCGAATTGCGCATCGAACTGGAAACCGCCATCCGCCATCGATTCGGGTTTGCGGTGCCAGTCGTCCTGCGCACTCGCGACGAACTCCAAGGCGTTCTACCCGCAAATCCCTTCCCGGAAGAGGAAAGTCACGTGATGTTCCTTGCGGAGCTGCCAAGCCCGGAAAGAATCGCGACCCTCGACCCCAACCGCTCCCCCGGCGACGCCTACACAGTGATATTCAGGGAAATTTACCTTCATGTTCCCAAGGGCGTTGCCGACACCAAGCTCACCAACGCCTATTTCGACTCGAAGCTCGCGACCGTCTCAACCGCACGGAATTGCCGAACGGTGGCCAAAATTCTGGAGCTGATGGCCTAGACCACCCTAGTGTGCCGACGCCTTCTCCGCACCCAATCCGGTATTCGCCCGCACTTCCATCTCCGCAAACTTCGCGGCGGACTCCGGCTCGTTCCCGGCCAGCGTGCCAAGCCATGCGCCCAGGAAGCCTACCGGAATGCTGACGATTCCAGGATTCTCCAGCGGGAACAGGGGCTGCGCGTGGATCAAGTGCGATTGGTCGAGACCCATGATGCTCGGACTGATCACGATCAGCACCAGCGAACTCACCAGCCCCGTGGCCAGGCCCCAAATCGCGCCGGAGGTATTGAAGCGCTTCCAGAATATGGAAAACACGATCACGGGCAGATTCGCCGATGCCGCCACCGCAAAGGCCAGACCCACCAGGAAAGCCACGTTGAAAGTCGGCCCCAGCAGGATCGCAACAGCAATGGAAATCGCGCCGACCACGAAAGCCGTGATGCGCGCAACGCGGACTTCCTCGCCCGGGGCGCGTTCGGTTCCATGGTGGATCACGTTGGTGTAGAAATCATGCGCAAAAGAAGTAGATGCGCTGATCGTGAGTCCGGCTACCACCGCCAGGATGGTCGCAAACGCGATCGCCGAGATGAACGCGAAAAAGATGTCGCCCGCCAGCCTTTGTGCCAGCAATGGGGCACTCATGTTGATGCCTCCGTGGGTCTTGATGAAGTCGCCGCCAAGAATGGTGGCGGCACCGAAACCCAGGAAGGTCGTCATGATGTAGAAGGTGCCAATGATGAACATCGCCCACACAACACTGATCCGGGCGGTCTTCGCATCCGGCACGGTGTAGAAGCGCACCAGGATGTGCGGCAATCCGGCAGTACCGAAAATCAGCGCCAAGCCCAGGGAAATCAGGTCGATGGCACCGTACGGTGGTTTGTAGCGCAGGCCGGGCTCCAGAAAATTAACCACCTTTCCGCCGGACTGCACATGCGCGATGGCATCGAAAAACTCGTAAAGGCTGAAGTGGAAGTGCGCCAACACAAGGACGCTCAGCAAAACCGTTCCGGCAATCAGCAGAATCGCCTTGATGATCTGCACCCAAGTGGTTGCCAGCATGCCGCCGAACACGACGTAGGCCACCATCAGGATCCCCACGCCCGTGACGGCGCCGTTGAACCCGATCCCCGAGCCTTTCAACAGCAGCGCGACCAGCGTCCCCGCCCCCACCATCTGGGCAATCATGTAGAACGTGGACACCGTCAGCGTGCTCAAGGCGGCCATCGCCCGGACCGGGCGCGGGTTCAAGCGGTAAGCCAGCACATCCGCCATCGTGTATTTGCCCGCATTCCGCAGCGGCTCCGCAACCACCAACAGCACCGTTAGATAGGCCACCAGCCAGCCGACCGAATACATGAAGCCGTCGTAGCCCTGGAAAGCAATGATCCCGGCAATCCCGAGGAACGACGCGGCGCTCATGTAGTCGCCCGCCACCGCGATGCCATTCTGCCAGCCTGTAATATTGCGCCCGGCAGCGAAAAAGGCCGCCGAGCCTGAGGACTTCCGAGCCGCCCAGTACGTCACCACAAGGGTGATCGCGATGAAGAGGACGAACATTAACAAAGGGGTGGACATTACTTGGATTTCTCGAGGATCTTCGCCACGGTCTTGTCGAAGCCGTTCGCCGCGCGCACATAAAGGATGGCCACAATCCACGCCATAAAAAATTGCGACAGGGCAAACAGGTAGGCGACATTGACCGGTCCGAAGACTTTGGTCTTCATCAAGTCCGGAAACCAGCCCACCAGGATCGGCAGGGCGAAATAGTACGAGCTGAAGAAAACGCAGGCCGGGACAATGAACCTCATCTTGGCCGCGATCAGTTCGCGGAACTCGGGAAGGCGCTCGATGCGCTCCCATTCGGTGGTGGGTTGGGGCTGCTTGTTCACAGGGGTCTCCGCCATTCTATATGGCCACTGCCGATACTCCTGCGACAAAACGGGTTGCGACAGAAATGTTACACCGCGTCCGCGCAAATCCCGCTAGCCTGAAGTCAGATGCAAGTCACTCCTTTTCCGGACAGCAAGCGCTTCAATTGGCAGACGGCGTCATTCATGGCGTTCTTCCATTTGGGTGCGATCCCGGCCCTGTTCATGTTCAGCTGGCGCGTCTTCTTCGCCACGGTTTTCCTGTACTGGGTTTCGACCGGACTCGGAATCAGCCTTGGCTACCACCGGCTGCATACGCACCGGTCGTACAAGATTCCGCTGTGGCTCGAACACGCATTCGCAGTCTTCGGGACGTTGAACATGGAAGGCGGGCCAATCTTCTGGGTCGCAACCCACCGTCTGCACCACCAGAAATCTGACCAGCCCGGCGACCCGCATTCCCCCCGCGATGGCGCTTGGTGGGCCCACTGCGGCTGGATCATCACCGGCGACGTGAAGCACAACAACACGCGGTTGATGGCGAAATACGCGCCGGATCTGGGCCGCGACCCCTTCTATCTTTGGCTGAACACGTACCACTGGGTGCCGATCGTTGTCCTCGCCGTAATCCTCTACGCCATCGGCGGCGCACCGTTGTTCTTCTGGGGCGTCTTCCTGCGGGTGACCTTCGGCTTGCACGCTACTTGGCTGGTGAACTCCGCAGCCCACATGTGGGGTGGCCGACGCTTTGAGACCCGCGACGATTCCCGCAACAACTGGATGGTCGCGCTGATCTCGTTCGGCGAGGGCTGGCACAACAACCACCACGCCTATCCCACCTCGGCACGCCATGGACTCGCGTGGTATGAATTCGATCCGTCCTGGCTTCTGTTGCGCGTTTTGCGTGCGGCGGGAATCGCCAAAAACGTGCGCGTGGCCCAACTTTCCAATCCGCTTTTAGAACGCGAAGCGGCCTAGGTTCGCGATGGCAAGGTAACTCCGTATGGTGCCGCGCTACTCTGGAGCCATGATTGCTTATGGTCGGAGGAAGTCCGTCGCGTTCATTATCGCGATGGGCATCGGCCTGATCATCTTCGCGGTTCTGCTTTATTTTGGTCGTGTCGTGTTCGACTGGCGGGCCGGGCTGCGGCTCGTGCTCGGCATCATCATGCTGTCGGCCATTATCGCCGGCGTGGCGCTCAACACAATCTTTCTGATCCGGGAAATCCGGCGTAATGAGCAACACGACGCTTTCATCAATGCGGTCACGCACGAACTGAAAACACCGATCGCCTCCATCCGCTTGTACGTGGAAACGCTCCAGACGCGATCCGTCGAAGAGCACAAGCGCAAGGAATTTTACGGCATCATCCTGCGCGATAGCGACCGACTGCTGGGCACCATCGAGCAAATCCTGCAAACCGGCCGCATCGGCTCCGGCAACAAGCCATCGCATGTCTCACAGTTGAACCTGTCGGAAATCGTCGGCGAATGCGTGGCCCGCGCCCAAGTATTGCACCACGTTTCACTGGAGGCCATCCAGTACACAGCCTCCGCCCCGCTGCGGATCATGGGTGATCTGGACGAGGTGAAGGCCGCGATTTCCAATCTGCTCGACAATGCCCTCAAGTACTCGGGAGCAGGAGCCCGCGTTTTGGTGGAGGCTGGCACCGACGAGGGCAAATACGCCTCCGTGCGCGTTAAGGACAACGGCCCCGGCATTCCGGACTGGGAGCTCAAGCGAATTTTCAAACGCTTCTACCGTATGGGCGGCCCGCTCGCCATGCGCGTCAAGGGCACAGGTCTAGGATTGTTCATCGTCCGCTCGGTCGCCCGCCGCCACCGCGGCAAGGCTTGGGCGGAGAGCGCCGGACCCGGTCGCGGTAGCACGTTCGTCCTCCAGTTCCCTTTGGAAAAATAGACACAGACGAATGAAGCGGATCTTGATCGTTGAAGACGAGATGCACTTGGCCGAGGGGCTGCGGTTCAACCTCGAACAGGAGGGCTATTCAGTCGAGGTTGTCGACAACGGCGAAGACTCCCTGGAATTGCTGACCGGCCCCGGCAAGAAACACTTCGACATCGTGGTGTTGGATGTGATGCTGCCCGGCATAAACGGCTTTACCGTGGTCTCCCGAATGCGCCAGGAAGGGCAGTATGTCCCGACGCTGGTGTTGACGGCCCGCGGGCATTCCAATGACGTGCTAGAGGGCTTTGCCGCCGGGGCCGACGATTACCTGGTCAAACCCTTCGAACTAGATATCCTGATCGCCCGCATCGCCGGACTGCTACGGCGTGGCGAATGGCTCCGCCGCGATGCCGTCCAAGGCACGCCGCCACCGGCCGCGGAACCGGAAAACTCCTTCAAGTTCGGCAACATGACCGCGTTCTTCGACCTGCTGGAACTGCGCACCGACGACCGCATCGTGCCCCTCACCCTGATGGAAATGAACGTTCTCCGCTTCCTGATCCGAAACGAGGGCAAGCCTGTATCCCGTGGCAAGATGCTGGAGGAGGTCTGGGGACTGCGCGAGGACACCGACACCCGAGCCCTCGACAACTTCATCGTGCGACTGCGCCGCTACATCGAGCCCGATCCCGCAAAACCGAGGCACCTGCTGACCGTTCGCGGCGTGGGCTACCGCTTTGTGGCATTCCCGCCACAGCAGGACTAGCCCAGCCCGATACTGGAAACATGGACGCCCCGGTCAAACGCCTCTCCTCACGCCAGATCTATGACGGCAGAATCGTCAAGATGTGGGAGGAACAGGTTGTGCAGCGCCACGGCACCGAGGCCACGTACGAGCGGGTCGAAATCAAGAGCGGTGCCAGTGTCCTCGCCATCGATGATGACCTCCAAGTGCGATTGGTCCGAGAATGGAAATACGCGCTGAACCGTGTGACGCTCGAAGTCGTCAGCGGCGGCATGGAATCGCACGAAACGCCTGAAGAAGCAGCGCGCCGGGAACTGCGGGAGGAGGTCGGGCTGGTTGCCGACGAACTCATTCCCCTGGGCTGGGTCGATCCATTCACGACGATGCTCTCGTGCCGCAACTACCTGTTCATCGCGCGGGGTCTGACGGAAGTCCCCCAGGAACATGAGGAGGGCGAATCCATCGAGGTGGTGCGGGTGCCGCTACGGGAGGCGGTCCGACTGGTGGAGGCGGGCGAGATCACCCACGGGTCCAGCTCGGTGCTCATTCTGCGGGCTTGGAATCGCTTCTCGTCACAGTGAGCGACTGTCAAACCTAAAGCCCTACGGTTTCGCTCCCCGGAAATCCTTCCGCAGGAAATCGAAATCGCACCCCTCATCCGCCTGGTTGACGTGCTCCAGGAACAACCACCCGTACCCGCGCTCATAATGCGGCTTGTGCGCCGGACGCTCCGCCAGCCGCCGCGCGATCTCGTCCTCCGGCACATGCAGCGTGATCTTCCGCCCCGCCGTGTCCAGTTCCACCTCGTCGCCGGTCCGCACCGCCGCCAACGGCCCGCCCGCGGCGGATTCCGGTGCCGTGTGCAGCACCACCGTCCCGAAGCTTGTCCCACTCATGCGCGCGTCGCTGATCCGCACCATGTCGTTCACGCCCTGGTCCAGCAGCACGCGCGGCATCGGGATCTGCCCCCATTCAGGGAAACCCGGCGCGCCCTTGGGACCGCAATTCTTCATCACCAGCACCGTATCCTTCGTCACCGGCAGGTCCGGCGAGTCGATCACATCGTGCATCTCCTTGTAGCTTTCGAAGACAAACGCAGGTCCCCGGTGCTGCAACAGATGCGGTGACGCCGCCGTGTGCTTGATCACGGCCCCGCGCGGCGCCAGGTTCCCCCCCAGCACCACCGTGCCGCCCTCGGTCGAAATCGGATCCGCCGCCGGACGCACGACATCCCTGTTCCAGCACTGGGCACCTTCGACATTCTCCCGGACCGTCTTTCCGTTCGCCGTCGGCGCGTCGGCATGCAGCAGCGGCAGAACCTCGTTCATCACCACCGGAATCCCCCCCGCCTCGAACAAGTCCTCCATCAGGTACTGGCCCGAGGGTTTCACGTTGACGATGCAGGGAGTCCGCCGCGAAATCCGGTCGAACTCATCCAGCTTCAGGTCTATCCCCAACCGGCCGGCAATGGCCAGCAGGTGGACAACCGCGTTGGTCGACCCGCCGATCGCCATGTTGACCGTAATGGCGTTTTCAATCGCCTCGCGCGTCATGATGTCGGAC
>CAIYDY010000294.1 GCA_903925015.1 uncultured Acidobacteriia bacterium | reverse complement strand
GGGACAAGGATATGGCCCGCGAGTACCAGCAACTGATGGGTGAAGTACAGCGCATCGATCCCAAAAACTGGGGCGCACACCAGCAGATGCAGGACGTCATCGACGGCCAGCTTCGTGGTGCCTTAGACGAGGTCGAACTGCTACTGCGGCGGAAACTAGCCGCGAATGACGGCAGCGTTCGCAGCGTCAGCCCGCGAAACACACCACCCGGATACGCCAATGCGGTGGCAGAATACTATAAACGTTTGAGCAAGCAGTAAAGTTTTTGCGCGGTTCTGCCGATAGAAGTTCATAGGCTGGACCGCGCAAAATGATATCCCTGCTCAAACACATCGAAGACTATCGGGAAAAGCTCGTGGATCGACCCAAAGCGAAGTCGGCCGGTCCTCCCGCATCCCCATACCGAAGCCTGCTGTATGCCATCGGGGAAAGCGTTCCCCGCGCTGTTCCGGGGGTCGGATCCGAATTGGAACGCAACCTCGCGGAACTCCAACAACTGATGGATGGCGGCGAGCGGAAAGAGTCGCTCGAACATGCCAGTGCACACGTGCGACAGGAGCTCAACCGCTGGGCCGACGATGCGCTGCGGCAGCACAATGAAAACGAGCGCGAGCTGCGGGAGATTATCGGCGTCGTTTCCCGCGCCGCCGAGGCCGTCGGACAGCGGGACGAGCGGTACGGCAAAGAGATCGGCGGGGTCGCGGGAAAGATTCGCAGCATCGCCGACCAGCGCGACTTGGCGGTTGTCCGCCGGTCCATCCTCGAAAGCGCGACAGCTCTCAACGCCTGCGTGGAACGGATGACCGAGGAGAGCCGCTCGTCCATGCGGATTCTGGCGACGGAGGTGGCCGAGTACCGTACAAGGCTCGAGGAATCGGAAAAGGCGGCCTCCGTGGATGTTCTGACCCAGCTTGCCAACCGCCGCGGGTTCGAGCGCCAAATGGATGTCCGGATGAAGCTCGGCAAGACATTCACATTGATATTGCTCGACCTGAACCGCTTCAAGATGGTCAACGACCAGTACGGCCACTTGGCCGGCGATGACCTCCTTAGGAGGTTCGCGGTGGAACTCAAGGGGCAGTTCACACCTGCCGATCTGGTGGGTCGCTGGGGCGGCGACGAGTTTGTGGCTCTGGTGGCTGGAGATTTCAAGGAGGCCGAGGTCCGGGCGGAAGCGGTCCGCCAGTGGGCCTTCATCGAGTACAAGATCCATTCCGGCTCCAATGTTGTCAAGGTACCGGTTACCGCGTCCATCGGAATCGCCCAATGGGACGGCAAGGAATCCGCCCAAGCGCTGATGGAGCGCGCCGACAAGGCGGTGTACACGGGGAAGGAAGTGGCTCGCGGCCAAGAGCGGCGGGAAGGCGTGCGTCGGGCGGAAGACCGGTTGCCTCTGACCGGAAATAGTCGGTCAGGCTTGGTGCCGAGCACGTACAACGCGGGATAATGGAGGGATGTCCCGCTCGCTGTTTGAAGTGACCTGCCCCTGCTGCCAAGGTGTGTTGAAAATCGATCCAGACCTGAAGGCTGTGATCGCGCATGTGGAACCTGTAAAAGCAAAGCGGATCGAGGATCTGGCGGCCGCTGTGCAGAAGCTGAAGGGGGAGTCGGGCCGACGGGAAGAGGCTTTCCAGAAGTCTTTCGCTGCCGAGAAAAATCAGAGCCAAGTGCTGAATCGCAAGTTTGACGAACTTTTCAAACAGGCGAAAGCAGATCCAGAGTTTGGAAAGAAGACGCGGGACTTCGACTTGGACTGAGGTGAGCCTAGTCGCAAGCGTCGATTGCGGATGTCCACCAGTCCGAATCAGTCAGTTCCAGTTGAAGCCCCTGCATTGGGCTCTTGTCCTGAAACCAGACAATGGTCAGGTAGGAGAAGCACTCTGTCGGGTCCTTTGGCGGACCTCTAAACTTGCCACAACAAAGGAAGGACGGCACGCGAGGGTACGGGTACTCCACTATAACGGGAGACAGCATGAGTACAGGATCGCCGCACAAGCGGCGGGCCCATGTCGGGGTGTGGTCGAGGACCCTCCGAATATCCTGCTGATCCGGTACACCCATAAGGATGTGGGAGTAGGTGCGACGGGAGTGGAAGGTCCCCATCCGAATCCATGAGCCATCCGGCAGGTGCCCATCCCAAAGAGACATAGCGGTGTTCCTTCAGGCTAACAAATCCGTTCTGCAAAACTGGTGAATAGACCCTTACGGGGTTTTCAAAAAGACGATGCCCGAAAAGACATACGACCACAAGCAGATCGAACTGAAATGGCACGAGCGTTGGAGCCAGGACCCCACGCTATACCAGGCAGAGGAAAACTCCTCGCGCCCGAAATATTACGTGCTCGAAATGCTTCCGTATCCGAGCGGCGCGTTGCACATCGGACACATCCGTAACTATTCGATTGGCGACGCCTTGGCCCGCTACATGTGGATGCGCGGCTACAATGTGCTGCACCCGATGGGCTGGGACGCATTCGGCCTGCCGGCCGAGAATGCGGCGATCGCCAACAAGCGCCCCCCGCGCGAGTGGACGCTCTCCAACGTGGAGAAGATGAAGCTGACCCACAGCCGATTCGCATTCTCCTATGACTGGGAGCGGGAGGTCACCACTTGCGAGCCCGAGTACTACCGCTGGAACCAGTGGTTTTTCCTGCGCATGCTGGAAAAAGGCTTGGCGTACCAGAAGCAGGCACTGGTCAACTGGTGCAGCCAATGTGCGACAGTGCTTGCGAATGAGCAGGTCGTCGATGGTTGCTGCTGGCGCCACGAGTCAACCCCCGTGGAACAGAGGGCTCTCGAACAATGGTTCCTACGCACCACGGCCTACGCCGCGGACCTGCTGGAGGACATCAAACAGCTCGAAGGCAATTGGCCGGACCGCGTTCTGACCATGCAGAAGAACTGGATCGGTCGCAGCGAAGGTGCGGAGGTTGATTTCACCGTCGAGGGCCATGGACCGGTCCGCGTCTTCACCACGCGTGTCGATACGATCTTTGGTGCAACCTGCATGATCCTGGCACCGGAACATCCGATCGTTTCCACCCTGCCGGAAGAGTTGAAGGCGCAAGGCAAGCGCATGGTGGATGCCCGGGCCACCCAAGGCCCGGGCGACGTCGAAAAGGAAGGTTTCAACACCGGCCTTCGCGCGGTGAATCCGTTTAGCGGCCAGACCATCCCCGTTTGGGTCGGGAATTTTGTCCTGATGGGCTATGGTACCGGTGCCATCATGGCGGTTCCCGCGCACGACGAGCGGGATTTCGAATTCTGCAAAAAGTACGGGATCGACATCGTACCTGTAATCCAGCCGGTTGACGGCGACCTCCCGAACGCAGAAACCATGACGGTTGCCAATGGAGACTACGGGATCGTCGCCAACTCGGGCCAATGGACCGGCATGACCAGCGAGAATGCCCGCCGCGAAATGGCGGCACATGCGGAACGGGAAGGATTCGGCAAGGCCGCAATCACGTGGCGGCTGAAGGATTGGGGTGTCTCCCGCCAGCGCTATTGGGGTACCCCGATTCCAGTAATCCACTGCCCGAAATGCGGAGTCGTGGGGGTGCCGGACGACCAGTTGCCGGTGCTGTTGCCCCGACAGGTCCAAATTACGGGCAAAGGCCGTTCACCGCTTGCCGACGTTCCGGAATTCGTCGATGTCCCGTGCCCGAAGTGCGGCGAACCCTCCAAGCGCGAGACCGACACGATGGACACCTTCGTGGATTCCAGCTGGTATTTCTACCGCTACTGCGACGCGAAAAATTCGAACGCGCCGTTTGATCCGGCCAAGATCGCGTATTGGTTTCCGATCGACCAGTACATCGGCGGTGTGGAGCACGCGATTCTTCACCTGATTTACTCGCGGTTCTGGACCAAGATGATGCGCGACATCGGGTTGATCAGCAATGCGGAGCCGGTCAAGAAACTGTTTACGCAAGGCATGGTGATCGCCAACGGGGCCAAAATGTCGAAATCCAAGGGCAATGTGGTGAACGCCGACTTGGTTGCCGACGAGTTCGGGGCCGACACCGCAAGGCTCTTCGCGCTCTTCGCCGCACCTCCGGAACGCGATATGGACTGGACCGAGGCCGGAGCGGAGGGAGTCTACCGATTCCTTGGCCGAGTGTACCGTTTTGCAACGCGTAACATCGGTACCGCAGGCGGGGACGGATCCTCGGATGCCAAAGTTCTCTGCAAGCTCCACCAAGTGCTGATGAAAGTCACGCAGGATTTCGACTCCCGCTGGCATTTCAATACTTCCATCGCGGCGATGATGGAGCTCCTGAACACTCTGTATGCGGAGGAATCCAAGATTTCTGCGTCGGCGATGGCGCAATGCATCGAGATCGTGACCTTCCTCTTGGCTCCGTTTGCTCCTTATCTGGCTCAGGAACTGTGGGAGGAGCAGGGTAAATCGGGGCCGGTGTTCCGGCAGTCGTGGCCAGCGTTCGACGCGGAATTGGCGCGTGAGGCCAACATCGAGATTCCGGTGCAGATTAACGGCAAGCTCCGGTGCCGTGTAACGGTTCCCGCAGGCCTGGAGAAAGACGCACTGGAAGCCGCCGTCCGGGCGGATGAGAAGGTTGCTGCCCAGATCGAGGGGAAGACGGTGGTCAAGGTGATCGCCGTCGTCGACAAGCTCGTGAATATCGTTGTGAAGTAAGGTGCCGCCCTACTTTTCGAGTGCAAACGCCACGTACGCCCCGTCAATCGGACCGCTTGCGGCCGGGTGGCCGGGCGTTGCGTGGGTACGGATTGTGGGTTGGGCTGCAGCACAAAACACCACAAATTCGCGCCCGCCAACCTCATAGACCGCCGGGATTCCTTCCAAGGCTGTCTGGACCTGCGCCTCCCAGACGACCTTGCCCGAATCCACATCCAGAGCCCGTACCTTGCGGTCGCGGGTTCCGGTAAAAATCAGTCCGCCAGCGGTAACAACGGGTCCCACCTTCGGGAAGTGCGCGCCCGTGTCCGAGATGCCTTTTGCGGCCAGTTCCGGCACCTCGCCCAACGGAATCTTCCACTTAACGGTACCGGTGTTCAGATCATAAGCGGTCATGGAAGTCCAAGGCGGCGAAATGGCGGAAAGACCGCTGCTGGTGATCATGAAACCGAAGGAACTCTTGTAACGTGTCTCGCTGGTTGGTGCCGGGGCGCGGAGCGGGTTGAACAAATAGGAGACGAGGGGCCGCAGGTCAGCGTCAGGAACCCCCGCGACGGCGGGCATTCGTCCCCGACCGTTCTTGACAATGGCTTCAATCTGGGCCCGGTTCAAACGCTTCTCGATATCGGCCAAGCTCGGCCCGGGACCCGAAGTGTGGCACTTAGCGCAGTTTTGCTTGAAAATGTACTGCCCCAGCTCTTCGGGCGGTCCGGCTGCAGCAGCCTCCCGGGTCCCATCCGGTTCCAGTTTCAGCAGTGCCGGAAAATCCTTGGCGACCACATAGAGGGCGCCGGTTGAGGGATTCGCCGCAGCGCTACCCCAGTTCGACCCGCCGTTATTGCCCGGCATCTGAATTGTCGGACGCAGGCCCGGGGGCGTGAACAACCCTTCGTTGCGAGCGCTCTGAATCGTGTCGCGCCAACGGGCGCGCTCGGACGGATCTTCGATGAACGGGTTCAGATCCTTTTCATCGAATTTTTGGCGGGCGAAGGGCGGCGGTACGGTCGGGAACGGCTGGGTGGGCCAAACATGTTCGCCGGGCATATCGGATTTCGGAACTGGACGTTCCTCGATAGGCCAGAGCGGCTCGCCCGTCACGCGGTCAAACACCCAGACAAAACCCTGTTTGCCAGCCTGCGCGACCACATCGACCTTTTTGCCGTTGTGACGCACTGTCAGCAGCTTGGGGGCCGTGGTGTTGTCGTAGTCCCAAATGTCGTGGTGCACCATCTGGTAGTGCCAAATGCGTTTGCCGGTCCGGGCATCGAGTGCGATCAGGCAGTCGCCGAACAGGTTGGCACCAGTACGGTTAGCTCCGTAGAAGTTGTATTTCGGGCTCCCGGTTGGGACGTAAACTATGCCACGAGGAAGGTCGACGGACAGTTCTCCCCATGCGTTGGCACCACCAACGGTCTTCCATGCGTCCTTCGGCCAAGTGTCGTAACCAAATTCGCCGGGACGGGGGACTGTGTGGAAAGTCCACGCCAGCCGTCCCGTCCGGACGTTATAGGCTCGGATGTCCCCTGGGGCGGAGTCGTATTCCTGATTAGTGGCGGATCCCAGAATGATGAGATCCTCGAACACCTTGCCGGGCGTGGTGGGCTGGACAAGGGCGATGGCGCGGGGGTCGCGGTCCAGTCCCAACTTCAGATCGGTCTTGCCATTTGCGCCGAAAGTCGAGATGGTCTTGCCTGTGGTGGCATCCAGCGCGATCAGAAAGTTGTTGGCGCAGTACAGAAGCCTACGGTCCTTGCCGTCCTTCGATGCCCAATAATTGATTCCGCGGAACGTGATGACAAACGTACCGGGTTCCGCGGGGTGGGACCATACCTGTCGACCGGTCGCGGGGTCGAGAGCCACAATCGAGTTGCCCTTCGCCATCACGTACATCAAGCCGCCCGCAATCAGGGGATTGAAGGAGTATTTGGCTCCGTCTCCGGTCGGGAAAGTCCAAGCAAGCTTCAGTTTGCCAACGTTGGCCCGGTCAATTTGTGCAAGCGATGAAAATTGCGCCGAATCCGGTGCGCCACCATAGTCGGACCAAGTGGAGTGGTCCGACTGGGCTAGGAGACAGGAGGAAAAGACAAAACAAAACCACATCGCGACGGTACGCATGGTACCGTTATACCGCTACTACTGTGGCGCTAGCGTTTCAGGACGATCGTGATTCCGTCCGAGAACGGCAGGAGCAGCTGGTCAACCCGCTGGTCGACATGGATGAAGCGGTTCAGGGCATGCACCGCGACGACGCCTTCGTCGGTTTCCCCCGGGTCCATCACGCGACCCTTCATGAACATGTTGTCGAGGAGCAGCAGGCCGCCCTTGCGGACGAGCTGCAGGCACTGTTCGTAGTAGCCCGGGTAGGCGGTTTTGTCCGCATCGATGAAGGCGAAGTCGAAGGTGCCGGCAGCGCCCTCGGCCAAGAGTGCATCCAAAGATTCCGAGGCAGGTGCGATCCGAAGGTCGATTCTGTCCGCAACGCCCGCCTCGGCCCAGTATCGGCGGGCGACCGAGGTATATTCCGCGCTGATGTCGCAAGCGACGATAGTACCGTCCGCCGGCATCGCCAGTGCCACCGCGAGGGAACTGTAGCCGGTGAAAACACCGACTTCCAGTGCCCGCCGGGTTCCGGTCATGCGGACCAGCACTTGGAGCAACTGTCCCTCCTCTTCTGGTATCTGCATGTTGGCGTTGGGCAAAGCAGCGGTTTCAGCCCGGAGACGCGTGAGGATTTCGGGTTCCCTGAGGCTATTGTCGAGGACATAGTCGATGACGCCGGGTGCAAATAGTTCGTTGAATCGCGACATGGCACTTCCATCATGCCATTTTCTGTTCTACTATTTATTTAGTAGAACTCACGCATATGCTCCTCCCCGGAATCTTGCCGATCATCATCATCGCCACCGCAAGCTTCTTTTGCCAACAAGCACCGGACGCCACCCAGCGGTTTGACGTGGTCGCCATCCATCCCTCGAAGCCTGCTCTGCAGAGCTCCGCGATTCGGAGGACACCCCAAGGTGGGCTCCAAACGGAGAATGCCACCGTGGAAAAGCTGATTCTTTTCGCCTACGGAGTTCGCGACTACCAATTGGGGGGAGGTCCGGGCTGGATCAAGTCCGAGGGGTTCGACATTACAGCAACGGTCGATCCGCCGGAGAAGCCCTTTTCGAAGGCCACGTCACGGGCCGAAATCGAATCGGCCAGCGCAAACATCCGGAAGCGTGTGGCGACGATGTTGGAGGAACGGTTCGGCCTGGTACTCCGCGAGGAATCCAAGGATCTGCCAGTCTACGTTCTGAAGGTATCCCCCAAAGGCATCAAGATGAAGGATGTAACGGCGACTCCAAAATCCCCGATGATGAAGAGTCCCCGGTCCGGAGAACTGCACGCCAGCTCGTACCCAATGGGATTCCTCGCGGACGGCCTTGCGCGCTACGTCGACCGCCCCGTGCTCGACGAAACCGGACTCACCGGGTTGTATGATTTCGACTTGAGTTGGACACCAGAGACAGGCCCCGGCCCCGCGCAACAGGCCGAGGACCGGGCACCCGGCGCATCCATCTTTACCGCCCTTCAGGAGCAACTGGGGCTAAGACTGGAAGCCAAGAAAGCTCCGGTGAAAACACTTGTCATCCAAAAGGTGGAACGGCCTACCGCAAACTAACAGCTAGCGGGGTACGACCAGGGGCCAGGTCGAGCCCGAGGTAAACCCGCCGTCAGCCGCAATCACCTGCCCGGTGATGAAATCCGATGCCCCGCTCGCGAGGAAGATCGAGAGGCCGACCAGATCCGACGGCTGGCCGAGCCGATGGGCCGGAGTCCGATCTTCGACCCAGCCGCGCATGGTGGGGTCGTCCCAGAGTTTCCGGTTGAGGTCGGTCACGATGAAGCCGGGGGCGATGGCGTTGACCTGCACATTTTGGGAGGCCCACTCGACGGCGAGCGCGCGTGTCATGGAGCCGATCGCACCCTTGCTCATCCCGTAGGCACTCACGCCCGCCAAGCTTTGCAGCGTGTGCAGGCTGGCGATATTGATGATCTTCCCCTTTTGCTGCGCCACCATATGGAAGCCGCAGGAGCGGGCCATCAGGTAGTTGCCCTTGACGTTGACGTCGAGAATCGCCTGCAGCTTGTCGGCGGGGAAGGTCTCGGCGGCGTGGCGGAAGTTGATTCCGGCAACATTGAAGAGGACGTCGATGCGTCCGAAACGCTCCACGATGTTGGAGGCACAGCGATCCACTTGGGCCGCTTCGGTAACGTCGCAGACTTCGTAGGCGAGGCCTGTGGACTGGAGGGCCGCTTCGTCGCGGGAACTGATGACGACCGTGGCACCGGCCTGGACGAATCCGTCGGCAATGGCCCGGCCGATCCCACGGGAGCCCCCGCTGACGTGCACAACCTTGTCTTTTACTGAGAATAGATCTTGCATGGCTGGTTCTCCTAGACTGTGATCATGACCTTGATGGGTCGCTCCTGGCCGTCCAGAATGCGCTGGATCAGGGCCGGGGCGTCGGCAAGATCGACGCGGTGGGTGATGATTTCGGTGGTTTTGATAGCCCCGGACTCGACGAGGGCGAGGGCCTCGTCGAAGGAGGCGTCGTAGAGCCGGCTGGTCATCAGCGAAACGTCCTTGGAAAACGCACCGCGCAGGGCGAACGTGATGTCGCCGGCAGGAACGCCATAGACCACAATCCTGCCGCCGCGGCGGCAGGCCAGGAGCGCATCGCGAACGCTGGATTCGGTGCCGACACCGTCGATCACAAGGTCGAAGCGCTTCTCGATTTTCTCGGCGGCAAGGCCGTTCGAGACGTTGATGGTTTCATCCACGCCCAAGCTGGACGCCAGCGCCAGCTTGTCTTCCACGAGGTCTGTAACTGCCACGTACCCGGCCCCCATCGCGCGGGCCGCTTGAACGACCAGCAAGCCAATATTGCCGGCACCAAGAACCAGGACGCGCTCACCTTTTTGGAGTTCGCCACGGCGCAGCGCCCGGACGGCTACGTCGACAGGCTCGATCATGGCGGCGGCATCGTCCGACATACCGGCGGGAACGGGCCGCAGCATGTAGTCCTCGACGACAACTTCCTCGGCATAGGCACCGTTACGGGAAACCACTCCGAGAACCTCGGTGGTATCGGAGTGGTGGACGCGGCCAACTGCAAACATGGGGTCGTTGCGGTCGCAGATGATGGGGTGGATGGTGGCCCGATCGCCCTGCTTCCAGTTGTCGACACCACAAGTTTCGATCACTTCACCGGTGGCCTCGTGGCCAGGGACGATGGGAAAGCGGGTAAAGGGCAGCTTTCCGGCGATGCTGGAGTAGTCCGAGCCGCAGATACCGACTTTGCGGATACGGAGGCGGACTTGGCCCGGCGTCAGGGGAACCGAATCCATGTCAATGAGTTTGAGGTCGCGCGGACCGGATAGGAGGAGGGCTTTCATGGGAATGCTGGGCGGGCGGATTGCGAGTGTACCGCCGTTGTCATTTTACTAGCTGGCACCGCGCCCGGATAAAACCTCGGGAATGGTGAGGAGAATAATCCGGGCATCGAGGCCGAGGGACCAGTTGTCAATGTACTGGAGGTCGAGGCGCATCCAAGTTTCGAAATCGACCGTATCGCGACCGCCGACGGCCCAGAGGCAGGTGAGGCCAGGGCGCATGCGCAACCGTCGGCGCTGCCAGCCTTGGTATTGCTTTACTTCGCTGGGGAGCGCCGGCCGCGGCCCGACGATCGACATATCGCCGCGCAACACGTTCACCAGTTGGGGAAGTTCGTCGATGGAAAAGCGGCGGAGCCATTTGCCGATGGGGGTCAGCCGGGGGTCGTTGGGGATCTTGGTGGCGATTTCGCGCTGGCTGAGGTGGGCCACTTCGTGGAAGCGCTGTTCGGCGTCCACGACCATGGATCGGAACTTGTAGAAAGTGAATAGGCGTCCGTTGAGGCCGCAGCGGCGCTGACGGAAGATGGCGGGACCGGGGGACGTCAGTTTCACGGCCAAGGCCACGAGCAGCAGCAAAGGTCCGAGGAGGATCAGGCCCGCGCAGGCGAGTGCCACGTCAACGAGCCGCTTGGCGAACAGGAGCAGTTCGTCGTCGGGCGCGGCCGTGAAGGTGAGCATTGGGGTGCCGCCGATGCGCTCCAAGGCGACCTCGCTGTTGACGTGGGGGAAGAAATCGACAGCTAGGCGTGTGCAGACGCCTTCCTCGTCACACCAGAGGAATACCTCCTCCAAGGAGGGCAGGTCCGAAGATTCGACTGCGAAATGGATTTCGTCGATTGGGTGGCGGGTAAGGGTGTCGCGGAGGCCGTCGAGGGGCAGGATGGGGTAGGTGCGGGCGAGGCTACTCTGGTCGGGAAGGGGAAGATCGGGGGTAGGCGCGAGAAAGCCGAGAATGCGGAGTCCCTGGTCGTGGAAGGTTTCGAGATTTTGCGCCAGATGGACGGCGCGGGGGCCGAGGCCGGCGATCAGGACGTAGCGCTCGCCGCCGAAAGCCCGGCGAACGTGGGGGAGGAAGCTGCTGGCGATGAATCGGAAAAGCACGAGGAAAAGCCAGCTGAGGACCATGAAGGTGGCCAGAAAAGGACGGCTGACCTTGACTTGGAGGCCGAAGACGATAAAAACGACCATCGCCAGTGCGCTGGAGGCTACTTGGCGGAGGGCCTCGCCGAGGATGGTGGCGGGGCGGACGGCGTCGAGACGGGTGTAGACGTTGAGCCAGTAGCCGGTGGTGGCCCAGGCTAGCGAACAGAAGCAGCCGAGGAGGAGGAAGACGTCGGGGACAAGGAAGAAAACGTTGGCGAGGGGGAGGGACTGCCGGAACCGGTAGGAGATCCAGAAGGCCAGACCGGTCAGGAGGAAATCGGATAAGCCGAACAGAATCTTCGTTTTACGTTGCTGGCTTCGAAACATCCCCGATCCTCAGGGTACCACGTGCGAGGAGTGGCGGTGTTGTGGTATATTGAAGTTCTGTGGACGCGTAGCTCAATTGGCAGAGCAACTGACTCTTAATCAGTAGGTTGTAGGTTCGATTCCTACCGCGTTCACCAGTATTTTCATTGGCTTAAGGTTTTGTATACCTTGGTAGCCTCGTCTCCATTATACCCCTCCTGAATATCGTTTGGCAGCGCTTGGCTGGGATCAAACGATGGGCGTGCCAGTTCAGGCCTATATTTCCCAAAGTTTCATAGCTGCGAAATCCCACCAAGGTACAATCCGCTAGATGAATAAGCGGACGATATCACGAACTCTTAAGCTCATAGGCCTGATACTTGCAGGCAGCCTCGTTGCGCTGGCGGGAACCATTACGGATAGTTTTGAAGGCTCGTCGATTAGCTCTTTTTGGACAGCGGTGGCCCCGTTTGGATTCGGCGGTCCGATCACCGGGGCGGGACCAGGAACGGAGACGCTCACCTCGGAGTTTGCGCACAGCGGATCGCAATCTGTCCGCCTGCAAGCCAGCACCACATTTCCGGGCTTTGCCAGTCTGACGCACAACTTCGGGATTGGAGAGACCGGAACCATTTCGGTCTTTATGAAGGGGAGCACCCAGAGTTCCGCCCAAATGGCATTCGAGCTGGATGATTTCGGAGTGCATCTTGCGGCTTTGGAGGAATACCAAGACTCGTACCTCGTTCGCCTCTATCCAGCTGACCCGGGAATGGCGGAACGGGACGTGCGATTCAGTTCTTCAGGTCCCAACGATTGGCATATGCTCCAGTTTCAGGTGGGCAGCTCCGGCCTCACCGCGAGCTTCGATGGCGGTGCCGTGGCATCTGAGTCCTCAATAATGTCGTTTAGCGTTGTAGATTTCTCCGTCTGGGCGGGCAACGTTCCCACCACGGGCTCGGCCTATTTCGATGATTTTTCGTTCACATCCGCAGATGTCGGAGCGACAGCCCCGGAACCGTCCGGTGGTTTCCTCGCCGTGGCGGGGATGATTGCGATGATCTCGGCCTGGCGTTGGTTCAGGTGGGAGCCGGGCGGCTGCAGGAATTGATTGGGTTCGTCGGGTCAAAGAGGGCCAGTAGGTTGAGTATGCGGGCCGGGATTGGAGGCCCGGCCCGCTGAGATGCTGCCCTACCCCAGGAAACCCAGAGTCTGGCCGCCAAAGTTCGACACCAGATTGGGGAACAAGGTCCCCAGCTGGGCGCTCGGCACTCCAAACCACTTTGCAAGGGTCGCGGCGTATTGGTCCACGGATGTCGTGGGGATCAGGGTACCGCGCTGGTTGGCGTCCACGAGGCTGCCCAACTGGAGGGTCGGGAACTGCCCGTAGAACTTGCCGCCCTGCACTGCGCCACCGACGACAAAGTGGTGGCTGCCCCATGCGTGGTCGGTACCGGTGTTGCCGTTCGGGTTCAAGGTACGCCCGAATTCGGACGCCGTGAACAGCGTCACCTGCTGGCCCATGCCGAGCTCGGTCTGCATGCACTGCTGGAACGCCCCGACCGCTTGGCTGAGCTGGAGCAGGAGTGCGTCCTGCGTGGCCAGTTGAACACCGTGCGTGTCAAAACCTCCCAACTGGCAGAAGAAGATCTGGCGCGTGAGGCCCAAGGTGGGCTGCGCCTTGATCATTTTCGCCACGGTAGCCAACTGCGGTGACAGCTGGTTGGGGGCATCGGGCGTGCCCGACGGGAATACCGTGGTCAACGAGATGCTGGACAGCGCATTCGAGAGCAGGTTGGCGTAATTCACGCCCCGCTGCATGTTGCCGTTGGCTGCCTGAACCATCTGCATGCCGTTGTTGAATGTCAGCAATTGCTGCAGCCCGTTGTTCGCGTTTTGCGAAACACCGAGGATGGGCGTGCCTCCCGGGGGCACCGAGGCCGGGAAGGTGGACTGCCCGGTGCAGAACATGCTGGCACCGCTGGTCGACGTGGCGGCAGGGAACGCCGCACCAGTGTTCAGGGACGCCATGAAGTCCGCCAAGCCGCCGCCCCAGCCGAAACTGCCGAGGCCGGTTGGATTGGACGTCTGCCATTGCCCCTGCTGGTCCGAGTGCGAGAACAGGGCGCTGGGCAGAGCGGCGCTGTTGCCCGGCGAGTTGTAGCTGTTGCGGTCGGTCGGCTTGACCAGCATACCGACGTTGGCGAGGACGGCGGCACTGCCCGAGTTGTAGATCG
>CAIYDY010000293.1 GCA_903925015.1 uncultured Acidobacteriia bacterium | reverse complement strand
GTTTTGGGCGGAGATGGCCTTGCCTTCGGGAGTTACGGTACCTTTGGACTTGGCACCGTTGGCACGGGAAGCGGCGATTTGGGCTTCGGATCTTGGTTTGGCGGTTTGGGTGGTGGTGGTTTGGTTTGTGTGTTCCATCGCGCGACCATACTAGCCGGGCGGGGGTGGGAAAACGAACCTTGGGAGAGCGGTGGATAGCGGCCGGAAGGGCGGTTTGCGTTGTGGTTTGTTGGGGTTGGCGCTACGGCAAATATTTTTTGGCGAGCGGTGACCGAGGATTACGGAACCGGGCAAACAGGGGTTTCGACGGAGGGTTCGGTGGATAGGGCATGCGCGCTGGAACCATGTCGGCGACCGACCTATCCAGCCCGGCAATTGTGTAGCCTTAAAGATCGCCACCGCAAGGCCGTTCGCAGAATTCGCATCGCGTTGACCGGGATGCGCCCTTTTCTCGACCAGATAGGAGGGTGTTCTGGCGGAGGCCGGTCATGAGGCTGGCGCTGGAGGGATTGCAGACGGCCTGCTGGCATTAGGCGCGAGTGAAGACGGTCCCGCTGCGGCCGAGGGCGTCGATCCGGGGGCTGTGGACGTGGGACGCGCCGCCGGATGCTGGGGGAGGGATGGTCTGGCTCGATTCATTGCCTCTTCTCCTCAGCGGGCAAGGCCGAACTTTTTTTTGAGAAAGTCCAACTCGACTTTCAACCTGCCGATCTGCTGGTGGAGTTCGTCCCTGCCGTCCCCGGCCCGGTTGCTTGGCTTGTCCGGCGGAGAAGACCTCCGGCAACCGCTCCAGCGTTGCTTTTTCCAGTTTGTGACCAGGTTGGGCGGTACGCTGAACGTCTGCGCGATTTGCGCCGTCGTGTTGCTCCCCTTAATCGCCTCAATCGCCACCTTCGCCTTCAGGCTCGGTGCGTAGTTTCGGATTCGTGGCATCGTCCCTCCTTCATCTTGAATGCCGCCTTCCTCATAGGAGGCCTGTCCAGAAAACGGGGTCCATTACACCAGCGCCGCCAGGCAGAACCCGGTGTCCATCGTGTTGGAGAGCTCCCAGCCGAGCACGAAACGGCTGTGCCAGTCCATCACCGCGGCAAGGTACAGGAATCCGCCACGCATCGGAATATACGTGATGTCCGTGCTCCAAACTTGGTTGGGCCGGTCGATTTCCACGCCGCGCAGCAGGTACGGGTAAATCTTGTGGCCCGGGGCGGCGCGGCTCGTGTCCGGCTTCGGGTACAGTGCCTCGATCCCCGCGAGCCGCATCAAACGTTGGGCCCGTTTGCGGTTCACCGCCAGTTCGAAGGCCATCCGGCGGCTGCCGAAGAACGGCCTTTCCATGTAAAGCTCGTCCAGTTTCCGCAGCAGGGCCAGGTTCTCCGCCGTTTCCGGACTTGGCTTGTAGTAGTAGGTCGACCTTGGCAGGTCCAGCAGTTGGCACTGGCGCTGTACGCTCAGTTCGGGGTGGTCCGGTTCGATCCATCGGCGTTTCCCCTCAACCGGCAAGTCCGGACTTTTTTTTGAGAAAGTCCAGCTCCACCTTGAGCCTCCCGATCTGCTGGTACAGCTCGTTCTTGCCGTCTTCGGCCTGCTGCTTGGCCTGTCCGGCGGAGAACACCTCCGGTAACTGCTCCAGGGCCTGCTTCTTCCAGTTCGCGACCAAGTTCGGCGGAACACCGAACGTCTGCGCGATCTGTGCCGCCGTCTTCATCCCCTTGATCGCCTCAACCGCAACCTTCGCCTTCAGGCTCGCCGGGTAGCTCTTTCGTACTCGTGGCATCGTCTTTCCTCCATCTTCGATGCCACCCCTTTCATATACATGCTGTCCAGAAATCGGGGTCCACTACAGAATTGCATGGGGAGTGGGGTTGGGGAAAGAGGTTGGAGGGGGTTCAGGGTGGGTAGTACCGAAGTATTACGTTGGGGTGAAGCGAACTCCATCGACCACTGGACGTCGATGAATATTCGCATCATCATTCGGCAAACTGCGGCTAGCGGGCTCAGGGGACGACCAAATCGGCAAAGCCTGCCGCAGTCACAACCTGATCAAAAGCGGTACGGTCACATCGTGAGCCCGGAGCGATGCCGATTATCGTGATCTCGGCGTGATCGCACGCAGTATTGAGTGGAATACTGACATAAGGAAAGCCGCAAGACAAATCCTCATGCTCAGAAAGGGAGAATGTGTATGGACCTCTTTTGGATACCAGCAGCCTAGATTCAACTTCGCCTTGGTAAACCGGCGCAAGATAAAAAGCGCACAGACGTGATATACCGTGGAGCAAAAACTCGGTAGTGGGTCAGTTTGAATCTCCGAGCAGCGCGACGATCTCTTCGACGCTCCAAACGTGATTCGCGATTCCAGCTTTGACGGCGGGCGTCGTCTTCAACGTCTGGTGAACCTTGGCGTAGTTGTAGTACATGAAGTGAAGGCCGACGGCGGCGAAATGGTTTTCCAGCTTCTTCGAGAACGCATTTGTGAGCCGGGTAAACCGGCGCATCGACATCCGCATGGTGAGGTTCTGGCGTTCCACGAAGCTGGTATTGACGTGGGCCGGATTCGGCATTCCGCTGATTTCCTCTTTCTTGCAACCCAGACAGTTCGCGGGGCTGTAGCGGCGTTGGCCTTCCGGGCTGGGGCCGTAGATCTTGATCAGCATTGCGTAGTCGATGTCGTGGCCGAATGCGGCGGACACCGCAGTCAGATACGCCTTGTGGCCGTCGGTGGTCAACTGGACCCGGTTCGCCAGACGGCCCGCGAGATCCTCCATGAACGTCCGCGCGGCGGCGGCATCACGCTGGCCCATCATCCAGCAGGGGATCAGCTTGGTGTCGGCGTCGATTGCGGTCCACGTCCAGACGTCGCCCGCGTATCCGCCGTCCTCGAAGTGGTGGGGCTGAACGTTCTTTTGTTTGGCCCCGACGAACGACCAGATTTCATCGCACTGGATGCGCTGGCAGTTCAGATTCCGCATGTGATCGTCCATGTACCGTTGGCACGCCGTTCCAAGGTCCACCAGGAGCTTGGCAACCGTGTTCTTGGCAACGCCCGTCATGCGGACCGTGGAACGGATCGAGTTGCCCTCAACCAGGCAACGGACGACTTGAACGCGACGGGTGGCATCGAGACGATTCAGATTGACCATTATACATGGCACATGGCATAGTGTCAAGCATTAGGGATAGTTTGAGGAATTTTTACACCCTCTAGAATGGGCGGCTCAGAATTATTCGATGTCAGAATCCTTGACAAATCCTGCCAGAAAAGAGACACTTGACATTAGGACACGTGTTGTGGCATGACGACCCACAAATATGCATGGCAGTCTCGGCCTTGGGAGGGCGCGAAGATGGATGTCAACAGTAATGCTTTCAGAATTGTGCAGGTAGCTTCAAGCGCACGCCCGTCTTCCAAGTCGGTCGAAGCGAAGCGCGTTGCGGGCTCCATTGGCGGAATGGTCCGTGCCAAACGGATGGACCCTGCCAAACGGCGAGAGATTGCGATTCTCGCCAATGCAGCCCGTTGGTCTGACAAAACCAACCGAACTTGATGGCTGTGGCCATTCTTGCGAGACATTCTGGTCAAGAAGGTGGATTATGAGCGACACTGAAATCCTTGACGTTTTTCGTCAATTGCATCTCGTCAGTGAAAACGACAGGTTGGCGGTATTAAATTTGGGACGAGCGGGCGGCGGTCATTTTGGTTATCCCGTCAAAGCCCCTGTTCCACCGGCGATCACTATCCATCGGGCAAGTTACGATGGTTCTAGAGAGTCGCAGTAGATGCCAAACTGGCAGGCGCTTCTTAATGAGGTTGAGTCTACGGGTAGCACTCACGATGTGATACGCCGAAAGTACTTGAGACGCCTTTATAAGAAGACAGGGCGCAATGTCATTCTGTATTATTCAGGTTGGCTGCAAAAAGGCGATATGGGGGTTGGCGGCTTCAATATATCCGATGCCGACAAGAACGGCTTTATGGCGGTCATCCACGGAATGGATCGCACGAAGGGCCTGGATCTCATCCTTCATACACCGGGAGGCGATATTGCTGCCACCGAATCATTGGTTGATTACCTGCGTTCAATGTTCGGATCGAATATCCGCGCGATTGTCCCCCAGATTGCCATGTCGGCAGGCACGATGATCGCCCTATCGTGCCGTGAGATAATCATGGGCAAGCATTCAAGCCTTGGCCCAATTGACCCTCAACTAGGCAATGGCATAGCTGCGCACGGAATCATAGAAGAGTTCGAGCAGGCCAAAGCGGATTTGAAGGAGAATTTGGCTCTCGCCCATATCTGGCAACCAATCATAGCCAAATACAGCCCCACTGTGATCGGAGAATGCCAGAAAGCTATAAAATGGTCTGAAACCATCGTAAAGCGCTGGCTAATAGAAGGGATGTTCCGCGACAAGCAAGATCCTGATGCGGCGGCTCAAAGCGTAGTCGATGATCTTTGCAGTCACTCCATTACGTTATCGCATTCCCGCCATATTTCTTTAAAACGAGCGCAGGAGTTAAACTTAACAGTTATCCCTCTTGAGTCAGATCAAGGGCTACAGGATGCCATTTTAAGCGTGCATCACGCATGTATTCATACTTTGACTAGAACTCCAGTCATCAAGCTCATAGAGAATCATCGTGGCGTAGGGTTCATATCGGCATTCGCTCCCCAAGCCCCCTAGTCTCCCGCCCACTTCAAACTGACGGCTACCCCACATGGCAATCATTCCCAGTAGGCAGATGTTCGCGGTGATGGGGTTGGCCCATCCCGAAGAGGTCCGAAAGGCAATCCAAGCAAACTACCCGAGCGATCATTATGAACTGAGCGCGAACCAGTGGTTAGTAGCGGCTCAAGGGACCGCCCAAGAGG
>CAIYDY010000292.1 GCA_903925015.1 uncultured Acidobacteriia bacterium | reverse complement strand
CGTCGGTGATCCTGACCTTCCCGCGCAACGCCGCGGCGGCCTTCCAGTGGGAGCCCGAAAAAAGAAATCCGGCACCACCGGAAAGCAGTCCCGCCGCACGGAGAAATTCCCGGCGGCTTTTACCGGATGAAGTCGTACCGGAGGAAAGAGACAACATGGCTCGAATTCTATCGCAGCCCCCCGCACCGCGCCACGGGATACCGTCACTCGACCGACCGTCCCGCTATATTGGAAATACATGGCATTCTCGCGGAGGATCACAGGCATCCTCATCCTGGGCTTGGCGGCACACACTCTCCAAGCTGGCATCATCCCCACCATCCACTTGGATGCGGACGTGCTCAAGACCTACGAGGACTACGTCGCCTCATGGGAAAAAAACTCCCAAGCAGCCTTCCGGACCTCCGGTAAGCTATGGATTGACTCGTCCCCCCGCAAGGATGTCTTCCAGTCCGGCAAAATCGTCCTGGAGCCGATCGCGAACAAGGAAATCCGCACGGGCAGCATCCACCACTTTTCCGGTGTCGTCCACGTCAAGGGAGGCACAATCAACCAAGTGCGCAAGGTGATGCAGGACTACCCCAACTACCTGAAGATCTTCAAGGGAGACCTGGGAGCGGCCAGCGGCACGCAGGAAAGCGACAGCAAGCCCGACGACGAGCATTTCATCTCCAAGCTTTTGCTGGTACAAGGCACCTTGTGGATCAACGTCACTTATGACGCCCAGTTCGACACCCGCTACATCCGCTCCGCTCCGGACCGCTGGGAGGTGCACTCCAAATCGCTCAGCATCAAGGAACTGACAGATCCGAAAAACTACTCCAGCAAACCATTCGAGGGCGACGACCACGGGTTCCTCTGGAGAACCAACACCTATTGGTTTATCCGCGAGCGCGGGGACGGAATAGACATCGAGGCGCACAGCATTGCCCTGTCTCGGCCCGCGCCGACCGGCTTCTCCTGGTGGGGCAACAAACGCTCCCGCGATGCGGTGGACAAAATGATCCGCGACACAATGGCCGCCCTTCCTTCGCACCAGTAGGACGTCTATTCCCGCTGGCCGGCAGGTTGCGGCTTCGCCAGCATCATCAGGCGCGAACTGACCTTCAGATTCCTGGCTTTGGCGGCATCCGCGTTGATTTCCACCCGCACTTTGCCTTGGTCGATCCAAAGGTTGGCTACCCCGCCCTGTGCGATAAAATCCGGCGCGTCACCGACCGTGAACACGCCCCCAGGCACCGCGTCGAGTATAAAACGGAAGCGCAGCCGCTCCGATCCGGATACAAACAGAATTTCGCAACCAGCGGCCATGCGCACATCGGACAACTGTCGGATTTGGATTCCGTGCCCCGCAACATTCTTGCCGTCCACAAAAGTCTCCAAAGCCTTGCCGAAAGGGTTGCGGCCGAGGACGCAAATTCCAAACGGCACACCAGCACCGCCCAGCGCCTCCGGCGACCAGTCAACGAAGCTCGCGAACCGGGCCACAAATCCGGCCTTGACCTGATATTCATCCGTCTGCGGGCACACCACGGCTGGAGCAGCCAGCAACAGCAGGCTTCCCAGGATCGCGGAATGGAATAGCGAACGCATCGGACTCGGTTTCCTACCCTAGAATTTCCACGTCACCTTGGCGAATGCGGTCCGCGTAACCGCAGTGCTTGAGAACAGACCCGACACATCCCGGTATTCAAAGTGCCTGTCCGACGTCAAATTCTGACCCGTAACACTGAATTCCCACGCGCGCGACACGTGCCATGCCAACCTGGAGTCCACCCGCGCATAGCCCGGAATGTTCTGTCCACCCAGCGCGGATACATATTTCACGCTGGCATCCCAGTCAAATTTCTTACCCAAATCGACCATCGACCGTACCTGCACCTGGTGGCGGGGCGCATCGCCGGGAAGATTCGAAAACACCGTGTCGCCGCTGTCGGCGCCCGCATGGGTGGACATACCCAGCAGCGAATACCCTCCGGCAAGCTTCCAAGCACCTGTGATCCGCCAATTGGCGGATACTTCCGTCCCGACGTTGCGCGCATTCCCCTTGCTGCCGAAATACTGCGGAATCACCAGCAACGGAGCCGCCCCGATCAAACGTACAAACGGAGTGCCCGGCTCCGTAGTCTGAAGATTCTCGTAATAGCTCAGAAACGTGGTCAGGTCCAGCGAGAACCGGGGTGAAAGCTGGGACCGGTAGCCAATCTCGAAATCCTTCAGTTGCTCCGCATGCAGGGTCGGGGACCCGGAAATCACCACCATGCCAGTCCCGAAACCAGGCACCGGCACCACTCCGAACGGAAAATTGACGCCGACATCGAAGCGGTCGGGTTGGCGGATCGCGCGCGAGGCCGAGGCCCAAATACTGGACTTCGCGGTGCGCTGCCACACAAACTGGGCGCTGGGCTCGAATTCAAAGCCGGTATAGCTGTTGTGCTCGAACTTCGAGCCGACTGTTAGGGAGAGACTCTTCCCCAGCCGGATTTCGTCCTGTACAAAGGCCGACGACAAGTTGTCAACGCGGGTGGCGGGCGTCGCGCTGAAGGCAAAGGACTCCGTCGGCTTCTCCGTACCGCGTATATTGCGGTAACCCAAGCCCCAGACGACGTCGTTGCGGGTACCGACAGCCAAATGGTGCTCAAACTCGACGTCAACCGAGTTCTCCGTCAGGTGGATCCCCGATTCATACCGGCTTAGCGTATTGTCGTAAAACTGGAGGGATGTGGACGAGCCATCCTTGAACGTGTGCTCCCACCGCGCAAGAATATCGCCCGAATCGTTGTCCACCGGCTGGTTCACCAGCGCTACCGATGAAGGCGGTCCTGCCAGCACGGCCCGCGTCTCCCCGCCGCCGTTGGTGGCCCGGTACTCGCCTTGGACGGAAAGCGTGTCACGGGACGACACACCCAAATCAACCCGGAACCCCGTACCGCCCCCATGCCAGCCGTCAGAAGCCGGCCGTCCATTCTGCAGAGTGGATTTATTGATATTGAAGTACTTGCCGAACACCCGGTAGGCACCCCTCGAACCGGCATCCCCGCCATATTGCGCAACGACCGCATCGGTTTCGCGGTTCCCCCCGCTGGCCGTCACCAAGCCGCCTTTCGTGTCCGCCGCGCTCTTGGTGATGATGTTGATCACGCCATTCACCGCGTTGGCCCCCCAAACTGTGCCACCGGGACCGCGGATCACCTCGATACGCTCAATATTCTCCGGCGCAATGTCCAACTGGTCCCAGAACACGCCCGCGAAGCTGTTCACATAGACCGTCCTGCCGTCGATCAGCACCAGCACCTTGTTCGAGTACAAATTGTTAAACCCGCGGATCGTGATCGCCCACTGGTTGGAGGCGATCTGGGCAACCTGTACGCCAGGCACCATCCGCAGCAAGTCCGGAACATTGGACGCTCCGGACCGCCGTATGTCCTCCTGCCCAATCACAAAAACCGCCGCGCCTGTCTTTGACAGCGTTTGTTCCTTCTTGGAGACCGACGTCACCTCAATGTCCATCAGCTCCTCCAAACTCGCCGAGGACAGATTTTTTGGAGCACCGGGAACCTGCCCGCGAACCCCGCCCGAGAAACAGCACACGGCCAACAAACAGACCGCCAGCCTTCCTAACCCGTTCATAGGGCATACTCCTTGGTTCTTGAAAAGGCACGCTTCAGGCCTTCTATCTGGAACAGCCTCGCAGCCGCTTCCGCCGTAACCGGTTCAGAAAAATAGAACCCCTGGACGCGCGAACAGCCCAACCAAGTCAACGTCTGCAACTGCTCCTTGGTCTCCACACCCTCGGCGATCACGTCCATCCCCATCGACTTCGCCAGATCCACGATGGTCCTGACAATCTCCCAGCTCTCCTCGTTCTTGCCAAGGTCATTGACGAACGAGCGGTCTATCTTCACAGTCTCAAACGGCAGGCGGCTCAAATAACTCAGCGACGAATACCCTGTTCCGAAGTCGTCGATCTCCAAGCCGACTCCAAGCGCCTTGAGCCTCCGCAACGTGTCGATCGTTTCCTCCGGATTCCCCATGACCGCGCTCTCGGTAATCTCCAGCTTCAGGGTTCCAGGAAGCAATCCGCTCTCCGCAAGGGCCCGTTCCACGTCCTCCACCAGCCCGGCGGACGCCAATTGCTTGAACGACACATTCACCGAGATGGTCAACGGTGGATCCATCGCATAATCGTTTTGCCACAACGCCATCTGTCGGCAAGCCTTTGAAAGCACATGCAGCCCAAGGGGTATAATCAGATCCGTCTCCTCGGCAATGTGGATGAATTCGCCCGGCGACACAAGTCCCCGTTGCGGGTGGTTCCAGCGGATCAACGTCTCGCAGCCCGTGATCCGGTTGGAGGACACCGAAAACTGCGGCTGGAAATACAGCAGGATCTGGTCGGAATCGACCGCGCTCCGTAGTTCGGTTTCGATCTCAAGGCGGGCAATCGCCTTTTCACGCATCCCTTCGTCGAAGACCTCGAACCTCGCCTTGCCCGCCGTTTTCGCGTAATACATCGCCGTATCGGCGTTGCGCAGCATCTGCTCGCCGGACTCGCCGCCGTTGCCAATCGCAATTCCGATGCTGACGCTGGCAAAAACCTGCCGGCCCGCGATCTGAAATGGTGCCGCCAACGCTTGGAGGACCTGCTCGGCCACCAGCGTCGCCTCCACAGGCTGGCTGATCCGGTTGAGCAGGATCGCGAACTCGTCGCCGCCCAACCTAGCCAGGATTGCGGAGCCGAATGGACCTTCCATGATCCCCGCCGGCTGGGTCGTTTTCATCAGCCGGGCCGCGATTTCCTCCAGCAGGTCGTCGCCCGCCGCGTGGCCCAAACTGTCGTTCACCAGCTTGAACCGGTCCAGGTCGAGGAACAATACCGCAAATCGGAATTCCTGCCGCTTGGCGGATTCAATGACACTGTCCAGCCGGTCCAGGAAGTAGAGGCGGTTCGGCAGGCCGGTGAGCGGATCCGCAATCTTCCCGGCCGTAATGTCGGTCTGCGACCCCGCCATCCGCACGGCCACGCCGGACTTGTTCCGCACCGCAATGCCACGGCTCAGCATCCAAACGTAGCTGCCGCCCTTTTGGCGCATCCGGTACTCGCTGACGAACTCCGCCGTGGTTCCCTTGCGGTGCGCCGCAATCTCCGCCTGCACCCGCTCGCGGTCGGAGGGGTGGATGTGGGAGAACCATTCCTCGGCGCTCTTCCAGCTCTCCTGGTCGGAAAAACCCAGCATTTCGTTCCAACGGGGTGAAAAGTAGATTTCCCCGGTTGCCAGCTTCCAATCCCAAAGCCCGTCGTTGGCCCCCCGTGCCGCCAGTGCGTAGCGTTCCTCGCTTTCACGCAGGAGTTCCTCGGCTGCTCGCCGGGCCCGCTCCTGCTGCTCGATCTGCATGAGCATGTTATTGAACGAGGCCACCAGAAAGCCAATCTCGTCGTTGGCATGCAGCTTCGCACGTACCGAATAGTCCCGCGTCCTCGAAACCTGGCGCGCCACCTCGGAAAGGTCCGCAATCGGGTCGATGATCGACCGCTGCATCCGGGTACTCAGGAGGAGCGCCAACCCCAGGGATACCAACAGCGCCACGCTCACGATGCCGCTGTAGCGCTTCAGACGGGAATCCACGTCCACCGTGCTGGCAGTCAGGACAACTGCCCCGATCCGCTCGCCCGAAAGCCGGATCGATTGCGCCACTTTGAATTCACCCTCGGACGTATAGATGCCGTCGGGGGGCGGCGTCTTGGCTGATGGCGGAATCTTCGAGTTCCGGCGAAACCACGCAAACAGTCGACCGTTGCGGTCGTGTATGGCCGCCTCCACCAGATTGGGATCGCTGCGCAGGGCAGTCAGCGTATCCGTGGCGGCTTTTTCGTCGTTGAAACTCAGAGCGGCTGTACTGCTGTCGGCCACAATGGCTGCTTGGGCTGCAAGCGCCCGCTTCGCCGCTTCGTGTGCCTCGAAGCGCTCATAACCGAACAGGAACACGCCAGCCAGCAAGAGCGCGAAACTCCCGCTCAACACGACAACAAACGAAAGCTTGGAGCCAATCGAACTATCGCCAAAGCGCGAGTGGAGTTTCATCCCGGCATTCCCCGGAGAGACGCTGTGCGGCAGCCCGTGTTCGTTTCAGTTATAAGAGCGGCCTCGTCCCATCGTATCAGGATTTTGGGATGCCAAGCGCGACTATTCCATCGGTTTTACACGGACAAACAGGTCAAATCCAACGTCAAAAACCCACCTTCACCGCAGATGGCTTGGCGTCGGACGCAGATTCCAGTCCGGGTCCGCGCCCAAGGTGGCATTCACCTCCTCCAACGACCCGAAGAAACCCGCAAAACGTCTGTCCAGCCCCCTCGGGAGGCGCAAGGTCGGGTTGAAATCCCGGTGCCGGAACTGCCCGAAAACCCCGACCACTGCCGTGCCCATCGGCCTGTATTCATGCGTGCCCCGTGCCCAAGCCAGCCCTCCCGGCGCGTCGATCCATACGGCAAATCCCATATTCAGGCTTTAGGTTACCGCGTCGGAACGGGTCGAAGAAACACTGAAGCTGAGACTTGACAATGTGCGCCACCAAGCCCATACTCAAGCTTACGCTTAAGTATTCACGCCCCATGCCATCCCCAACCATCCACCACACCTTCGCCCTCCAGCGCAGCTACGCAGCCGCCCCTGAACGCGTCTTCGCCGCCTTTGCCGACCCCGCCCAAAAACGCAGCTGGTTTGCCGACGGCTTCACGAGCCACGATGTCCTGTCCTTTGAACTGGACTTCCAAGTCGGAGGCGTCGAAAGGATTCTCTATCGATTCAGGGAAGGCACCCCATTTCCAGGCACCCTCCTTGCCATGGAAGGCCGCATCCTCGAAATCGTACCGGGTTGCCGCGTAGTCAGCGCATCCAGCATGGCAATGGCAGGCAGGATCTTTTCCGCCTCCCTCGTGACCGCTGATATCGTACCGACCGAATCCGGAACTGACCTGACCCTCACCCACCAGGGAGCCTTTTTCGAAAATTCGGACGGGCCCGAACTCCGCCAAGCGGGTTGGGGCAAGCTCCTCGACCACCTTGAAAACGCCCTCGCCGCATAGGACGCATGGAAAATCCGCCGCCCAATGTGGCACAGGTGTTCCAAGCCCTCGGCGACCCCACACGCCGAACGATTCTCGAACGCCTCGGCACCGGACCCGCATCGGCCTCCGGCCTGGCCGCACCTCTCGGAATCACCCTGGCGGCCGTCGTCCAACACGTTCAGGTTTTGGAGGATAGCGGACTCGTCTCGACCCGGAAAACCGGCCGGGTACGGATCTGCACCATCAACGCAACCGGACTTGCAGTGGCGGAGCAGTGGCTGCGGGCCCGGCGACCCGTCTGGGAAGCCCGATTGGATCGGCTGGGCGACCTGCTCGCTGTAGAACCGCTCAAGCCGTCTGTGTAGCCGCCCGAGGCCTCTTCTGCGGCACCAGGATGGGCCTGGGACGCGGAAGCGGCTCCGACCGCCATGCGCTCCACAATTCCCGCATGCGCCGGATGTAGGCCTTCGGCTTCTGTTGATACAGTCGGGTCGCCAGCGCCAGCGCCGTGCCCCTGAGTTCCTTCCGTGCAATTTCCACCAGCGGGATCAGTTCCGATTCCGGCCCGATCCTGATCTCCAACACGGCAAGGTCGTGGTCGTCGCCCAAACACTCCTGCAGGTCCCTGAGGCTCGCCTCACGGGCGGCAAGCACCTGCGGACGAACGATTTCCAGCAGCCGGATGTGGTACCAGTGGTCCTTCACCCGTTTGCGCAGCTCATGGAAGTTTTGTACCGAGGGATCGGCCTTCACGCGCTCCAAATTCCGCCGCGCCTTCCGGTAGGTCGCCTCGAACCCGGCTTCGATCAGGTCGAAATCCACTTTGCCAAAGCGCCAGAAATTCACGAGCCGCAATGTTTTCGAAAGCGTTGAAGTGGCTGCGGCGATTGGATCCGTAACATTTCCGTCCGCGACAGCCGCCCCAAGCACCATCAAATCCGAGCGCATCGAGCTCACCAACTCCGCCGAAAGCCCGTGCGGATAGCGTGCCAGCAAGGTATCCACCGTCTTCACAACAACATCGGCGTCCCGCAGCTGCGCCAGCTCCCGCGCGGCGTCGCGCAATCCGGCATTGTCCCGCGCACCGCCAGCGCCCAAGCCGGCCCCCAGCAACCGGATAATGGCGCGAACCTTCTTGATCGACTTGCGTGCCTCGTGAATCGCTTCGGCCTTGGCCTCCGGCGTGGCCGACGGAACCTCCCCGGACAAAGCCTTCAATCCCGCTCGAAGTTCTTCCCGCACCACACGCCGAAGCCCGTTCGCGAGTGGTTCCTCGTGTGTCAGACGGTACGGCATTATTTCAATTTCTCCCTAAGGAGCATGACAATAGTATGACAAACCTAAAGCGCGGACGGAATCAGGCGCTTTCTCACCGCGTATAGGATCAGGTCGGCAGTCGAATGCAGATCCAGCTTTCGCAGAATATTGCCCCTGTGCGTTTCGATTGTCGTAGTGGAAACGTTCAGCAGCACCCCGGCCTCCTTGTTGCTCTTGCCCTCGATTAGAATTTGCAGGAGTTCGCGCTCGCGCGCAGTCAACAGGTCGTAGCTGTCTTCCAGCCCCCGTGACGCCAATTCCCGTACATGGTCCTCCTGGAGAAGTTTGGCAATCCGCCCGGCAACGAACGGACGCCCCGCCGCCGCCGCACGCACCGCCGCCGGAATATCCTCGCGCGGCCCATCCTTCAACAGATAACCCCTCGCCCCGGCCTTCAGCGAACGAAGCACATAACTCTCGTCCATGTGCATGCTCAGCATGATGACGCCAATCCTCTGGTTCGCCATCAGAATCCGCCGGGCCGCTTCGATTCCCGTCAACCCGGGCATCGCCACATCCAGAACCGTCACATCCGGCACCTGCTCCGCCGCCATTTCAACGGCTTGCAAACCGTCGCAGGCCTCGGCGACAACACTCATTCCGGGTTGACGTTCCAGCAGTGCGCGGAGACCTTCCCGCACAATCGCGTGGTCGTCCGCAAGGAGAATTCTGATCGGATTCATATCGTGCCCAAACTGTGTCCCAAAATAAAAAACCCCTCCTACTGCAACCCGTTTAGCGGAGGATGATGGCCGTTTTGATTTGACGATCGCACCCGAATGCTTTCGTCACGGTCCGCCACCCCTATCGCCGACGTGTTGCAGCAGAGGGCAGGTTTGAGTACTACCGATTCGGACTTAGAATAGCAAACGCAATGCCATACTCCCAAACCTGCAAATTGTTGATTCCATGGAGGTGCTCGAAACGGGCCCCTGGACGGGTCGTGGACACATGGGTCATGGGCGTGTCACAGTGACACAGTGTGGTCACCGGGCCAGCACCTCGTGTGTCTCATAGCTGTACGAAAGCAGTTGCGCATCCGAACTCGCCCGGCACCGGACCACCACCTGGAACGACCTGGGCCACGTCGCATAGCCGTCTTTCACAAACCGCTCCTGCAGCTTCCGCAAGTCCCCCGCCGAAGTGAAAAACGTCGCCGCACCATGTGTCCCCACCGACGTTAGCCCCGAAAACACCACGATCGACCGGTCCCCCTCCGCAGAGTGGTCGTTCGGCAGCACACTGACGAGCCCGAACACCTCCTGGTATTCCCCATGCGGCCCCCGTCCCGGCACATACCGGCTTCCCTCCCGCCGACCCTGCCCAAAAATCCCCACCTGCTTCGATTCCTCGTCCCACTTGGTCGTGAACGCAGTCTTCTCCAGCAGCACCCCGGCCGATTGGGAGTACCATGGCGACCCGAACAACACCACACTCCTGCGCCGCAATGCCGAGAGCGGCGAACTGGACTCGGGCAGCATCCGTGTCTGGGCATGCAGCAGCTGCAAAGTCGAAAGCACCTTCGTAACGCTCTCGACGGTTCCCAGCGGCACGGCCTTTTGAACCGGCAGCATCTCCAGTTTCCCGCCCTTCGGCAAACTCCGATAGCGGCTGAACAACGGATAAAGCTCCGACGGTGCCGGGTAGGACGGCGTGTTCTCCGGCACGTTCCCCAGATACGGCGTCACAAGAAGGTGCAAAGGACTTGCAACACTGACGATGACCTCCGAATCCTTTGCAAGGAAAGGGGCCCAGGCGGCTACAACCGCAGGATCGGCAGCCGTCGGCTGGAGCTTGGCGATGAAGAAGGTAGCCGCCGCCGCCATCGCCGCCGCCCCAATGAGAATCCCCCGCCAAAAAGCCGGATCCCGTCCGACTGGAACCGCAACCGCCTCACCAAGAGGTGACGACACCACCACTGCGCGATCTCCGACCGCCTCGACGACCGGCGCTACGAAAGGCTCGGTGGAGGCAGCCCGCACCTCGGAAAATCTCGGCGTATACGAGCCCTTCGGCAGCTCAATCCTTACGACCGCGTCGGCACCTTCAGCTGCATAAAACTTCTGCAGTCGTTGCCGCAGTTCATACGCCCGCGTCCGTACCGACGAATCCTCGGTGGGCGAGAAATCCGCCGCCCGCCCCAGCGCCTTCACCCCAATCAGGTACTCCGTCAACTCCCCCGCCCTGCCCGCGATCTCCATTTCGCAGACGAAGGTCAGGAACGCGCGCAATTGCTCGGATCTGGCGAGCGATTCCCCTGCCAGAGCAGCTGCCAGCGCCTCCCGTTTCCGGTCCGGGGTGATCGAATCGTCGCTGGGTTCTGATCGCGGCACGCTCTCATTCTACAGCCTTTGCATGAACTCGTAACGTTACGGGTCACGTCTCCTATCTTGCCTGCGCAGTCCGGCCCGGACGAAACTGTAATGCATAAGGGGTAATCCATGCGAACTCTGCTGTTTGCGTTTCTTCTCACCGTCCCGGTCCTTGCGCAGACCGACCGCGGCACCATCACAGGCACCGTAACCGATCCTTCCGGAGCCGCCATACCGGGCGTCCGTATCACTCTGGACCACTTGGCCTCCGGCGAAAGCATCCCGGCCTCGACCAACGAGGGCGGCCAGTACACCAAGCCAAACCTGATTCCCGGCGATTACCGGATCACCTACGAAGCCCAGGGCTTCAAGAAATTGATCCGGTCCGGTATCACCTTGAAGGTCACGGACGTCCTCCGCGTCGATGTCAAACTCGAACTCGGTGCCGTCGCCGATTCCATTGAGGTCACCGCCGACGTCTCCCGCCTCCAAACAGACTCCCCCGAAGTCGGCACAGCCCTTTCCGGCAAAGCCATGATCGACCTCCCGTTGAGCTTCGGCTCCGGCGGACGCCACGCCGAGGACTTCGCCTTCAGCATCACCCCCGGCGTCAGCGGTACCGGACTGGTCAGCCACATCAACGGCTCCACCGGCTATTCCAAGGAAACCCTCGTCGACGGCGCGTCCGTCACCGTCAACCAGTCCGGCGACCAGACCGCAGCGCTCGTCTCCCCCGAGGCATTGCAGGAAGTCAAGATCCAGACCTCCGCCCTTTCCGCCGAGTTCGGGCGTACCCAGGGCGGCGTCTTCAACTTCGTCATGAAGTCCGGCACCAACCAAATCCACGGCAGCGCCTACTTCGGACTCCGCAACGAGGCGCTCAACGCCAACACCTTCGCCAACAACTTCCGCGGCTCGCCCCGCGCGCTCGACCGCAAACAGAACTACGCAGCCAGCTTCGGCGGCGCCGTCGTCATCCCCAAGCTCTACGACGGCCACAACAAGACCTTCTTCTACACCTCCTACGAGCGCTACAAGGAGCGCAGCTACGGCCTCGGAGCCCCCACCAAGAGCGAGCCCATCCCGGCGTTCTACGACGGTGACTTCTCCCGCCTGCTCGGTACCACAACATCCACGAAGGACGCGCTCGGCAACGCCGTCGTCACCGGAGCCATCTACGACCCGGCAACCTTCGCCCAACTCCCCTCCGGTCGTTACACCGGTACGGTCTTCCCCGGCAACAGGATCCCGTCCTCGCGCTTCAGCCAGGTTTCGCAGAAGCTCAACGCCATCGCCAAGGCCCACTACATCCCCACGGTCCGCGACCCCAGCGGCCAGATCCCCCTCCAGAACAACGCGTCGTTCCCCACCTCCGGCGCTCCGGAATGGGACCACTACCAGTTCTCCGTCAAGGCCGACCAAGTCGTCACCGCCAACCAGCGCTTGGCGTTCTCCATGAACCACCACTACTCGCCGCGTTTCATCCTCGATTCCGGCGGCATGTGGGACCCCACCGACGTCTACGGCGGACCTCTGGCGAAATCGCGCCTTCGTGGAGATACCGGCTCCATGGGCCGCCTCGGCTATGACTGGACCCTCTCCCCGACCGTCCTGAACCACACCACCCTCAGCTTCAACCACCGGGGCAATCCCCAGAAAGTGATTTCGTCCGAAACCGACGGCGCAGCCGCCATCGGCCTCAAGGGCATCACCACCAAGGGATATCCGCAGATCACGTGGGGCAGCGGCCCCATCGTCACCCTCGACAACCCCGGCTTCATCAAGGACAGCTATCGGTCCGACGAAAGCTGGTCCGTCGCCGACACCGTCTCGTTCTCCAAGGGCCGCCACTACATGAAGGCCGGCATCGACTACCGCCGCAACGTGCAGAACTACCAGAACAGCGCCACCAGCACGTTTGTTTTCAATGCACGCGCCACCTCCATCCCGAATGAAACCTTCTCCGGCAACACCACCGGATACTCCTTCGCCAGCTACCTCCTCGGGATCCTCGACAGCGCCTCCATCACCGACGCCAATTCCCTCGGTGGACGCCGCCGCTACCTCGGAGCCTTCATCCAGGACGATTTCAAGCTGAATTCGCGCCTGACACTGAACCTCGGCCTGCGCTGGGAGTTCCAACCGCCCCAAAGCGAGGCGGCCAACCGCCAGTCCAGTTGGAACCCGAACAAGATCGACCCCCTCAGCGGACTCAAGGGTGCCTACGACTTCAACGGCAACTGCAGCGTCTGCAACGGCAACAACTACTTCGGCACCCGCCACTACATGGATTTCGGCCCGCGTTTCGGCTTCGCCTACCAAGCCCCAGCCAAATTCGTCGTCCGAGGGGCATACGGCATTCTCTACGAGGCCGATTCCTTCAACGTCTATGGCGGAACCCCGCTCGGACAGCAGACCAGCCTCCAAGCCGGCGGAACCTATTCCTACAGCGCCGACGGTGTCACACCTTGGGCCGGAATCCTCAAGTGGGACAACGGTCTGCCCTCCAGCCGCTACTCCCCCGCCACCTACGACGTCTCCTGGGGAGATAAAAACACGCCGGGCATGTTCGACCCCAACTACGGAAAGAACGCCTACGTCCAGCAATGGAGTCTGAACCTCCAGCGCGAAGTGTGGAACCACACCGTCCTCGATATCGGCTACATCGGCAACAAAGGCACGGGAATCAAGGTGGGCGAGCTGCAACGCATCAACCAACTGTCCGCCTCCGTGCTCTCCCAGTACGGCACAAAGCTGAACAACGCGATCCGCAACGCCGCCGACGCCGCGGCCAACGGCATCGCGTACCCCTACCCAGGTTTCGTCGGCACCGTCGCCAGCGCGCTCCGCCCGTACCCCCAGCTCCAGGGCAACAGCACGGTCAACGTGTACGGCTCGCCGCTCGGCTTCTCCACCTACCATGCCCTCCAGATCACGCTCAACCGCGAAGTCCGCAAGGGTTTGAAGGTATACGCCAACTACGTTTGGTCCAAGTCCATCTCCAATGTGGACAGTTCATTTGTCGGTGACAACGCCAGCAGGCCGCTGGACTACTACAACCTCAAACTGGAAAAATCCGTCTCCAGCTACGACATACCCCGCGCGCTCAAGACCTTCGTGAACTACGACCTGCCCACCGGGGGCAACAAATGGATCCGGCGTTTCACCGGCGGCTGGTCCGTCGCCGCGATCCTGAACTACTACGACGGCACGCCGCTCGGACCCTTCACCGCTCCCACGGCTCTCTCCAGCGGCTGGAACGGTGCCGTGAACCGGCCCAACGTGGCCGCAGGTGACCTGATGAACTCGGCGTTCAGCATCGGCAATTTCGAACTGTCCTCGCCGAAATCCGCCGTCAACACCTATCTGAACAAGGCCGCATTCAGCTCCCCCACCCCGCTCACATTGGGTTCGGGCGCACGCTACTACACCCAGATCCGGGATTTCGCCACCCTGAATGAGGATCTCAGCCTCCAAAACTACCGCCGGATCACCGAAAAGCTCGACTTCCGGCTCCGGGCCGAAATCCTGAACGCCTTCAACCGTCACCAACTTGGAGGCGTCAGCACCAGCGTCAACAATGCGAATTTCGGACAAGTCACCAGCGTGTCCGGAAACCGCAACATCCAAATCAGCGCCAGGCTGGAATTCTAGTCCATGCGTCTGGCACTCGCCTTCCCGGCCGTGGCTCTGTTTTGTCTTTCGCCCATGGTCGCGTCAGCCCAGAGCCCGGTCAACCCGGACAGTCGGCCCGCCTACGAAAAGGTGGACGGACTCGTCTGGGCCAAGCCGCAAGGCTTCGAGCTCAAGGCCGACCTTTACCTGCCCAAGGGCACCGGCCCCTTCCCCGCCATCGTCTTTCTGCACGGTGGCGGGTTCACGGACCGCAACCGGGCCCAGTTGCGCCGCCAGGCAGCACACATGGCATCACTGGGAATGGTGGGATTCGCCATCGAATACCGTGTCGCCAAGGAAGCGCCATACCCGGCCGCTGTCCACGACGCCAAAGCCGCCGTCCGCTGGCTCCGCGCCAACGCAGCCAAGTACCACATCGACCCCGAACATATCTTCGCCGTCGGCAGCTCCGCCGGAGGCCACTTGGCTGCAATGCTCGGAACCACCGGCGACGATCCAAAATTCGAAGGCGACGGCTGCTGCAAGGAGTTTTCCTCGAAGGTTACCGCCGTGGCTGCCTTCAACCCCGTCCTCGACCTGACCAAAATGGAGCACCGCGAATCCATGGTCACCCGCTTCCTAGGCGGCAAATGCACCGACAAGCCGGACATCTGCATCGAGGCCTCGCCACTCGCCCACGCCTCCAAATCCACTGTCCCGATGTTGATCCTGCACGGCACCGCAGATGAAACAGTTCCCTACCCCCAGGCAACAGCCATGGTCGAAAAATTGAAAGCAGCCGCAGCCCGCGTCGAACTCTTCACCGCCCCGGAGGGGGCCCATACCTTCTGGTCCACCGCCAAATGGTACGCCCCTTCCGAACGCGCCATGGAGGACTTCCTCAAGCGGCTCGCGGGCCGATAACGCGCGCAGCCGCCACCAAAATCAAGAAAATCTACAATCACAAAATACCCCCGGAACTAGAATGAGAAGATGACGCGCCGAATCGTACTATCGATTTCCCTTCTGGCTCTCGCCCTCGCCGCCGTCGCAGCCAAATATCCCACAACAGACCCGCGCCTCAAGAACGCCTCCAAGCGTCCCGCCAAAGACGGCTGGACGTACGTCCACCTCGAAGGCCAGCCCGCCGAAATCGGCTTCCAGCACGGCTGGCTCCTCTCCAAGGAAATCGCCGATGGCTTCGCCGTCCAAAAACTCGAGGCCGAGCACGATTCCGGCAAACCCTGGGCCTTCTTCCGCGACGCCGCCCGCACCATCCTCTGGCCCCACATCCCCGAGGAGTACCGAGCCGAGCTCCAGGGAATCTCGGATGGCCTGAAAGCCCGCAACGTCACCATGGATGTCTGGGACGTCACAGCCCTCAACGCAGCCGAGGAGTGGGGCTACTATACCGCCCACTACGACAAGCTCCACGGCGTCAAGTCCCCCAAGACCGTCACCGCCCCCGACCACTGCAGCGCCTTCGTCGCAACCGGCAGCTACACCAAGGACGGCAAAATCGTCATCGCGCACAACAATTGGACCAGCTATCTCGACGGGGCCCGCTGGACCATCGCCTACGACATCGCACCCGCCCAGGGCCAGCATTTCGTCATGGACGGCTACCCCGGCTTCATCCATAGCGGCGACGATTTCGGCGTCAACGCCAGCGGCCTCGCCATCACCGAAACCACCATCACCGGCTTCCAAGGCTGGGATTCCGACGGCATTCCCGAATTCGTCCGCGCCCGCAAGGCCATGCAGTACGCCAAGTCCATTGACGACTTCGACCGCATCATGCGCGAAGGCAACAATGGCGGCTACGCCAACGACTGGCTTGTGGCCGACACCAAGACCAACGAAATCGCCAGCCTCGAACTCGGCCTCAAGAATGTGGAGTTGAAGCGCTCCAAGGACGGCTATTTCGCCGGTGCCAACTTCCCCATCAACCCCAAGCTCCTCAAAGAGGAAACCAACTTCGACGCCAACGACCCCACCCTGAGCGCCAACGCCCGCCGCGTCCGCTGGGAGCAGTTGATGGTCGAAAACAAGGGCAAGATCGACGCCGCCGCAGCCCGCCGCTTCATGGCCGACCACTACGACACCGTCACCAAAAAGACCGAGCCCAGCGAGCACACCCTCTGCGGCCACGTCGACCTCTCCCCGCGCGGCATGGGCGACTGGAAGGCCCCCTTCGAGCCCGCCGGAGCCGTACAAAACAAGGTGGCCGACGCCGCCCTGATCTCCAACATGAGCTTCATGGCCGCCGCCGGACACGCCTGCGGACTGCATTTCAAGGCCGCACCCCACGCAAAAAAACACCCCGAATTCGCGTGGCAAGCCCCGCTCCTGATCGACATGGACTCGCACCGCTGGACCCAGATCACAGGTAGCAAATAGCGCAAATGAAGGTGGCCCCGTCCGCTATCCCCGGCATCGTCATCCACGGCCCGGACTCCCCCGGTTTCGAGGATGCCCTCCCGTCCCTGCTCGGCCGCGCGCCACGGGAGCTGCTGAACCCCGCACTGCCCTATTCCGTGGTCGTCGAGAACACCTCGGACCGACTGGTCTCACTGCTCGGCGTGCGATTCGACATGGTCGGACCAAGGGCCAAGCAAATCTCGGTCGTCCACTACGCCGACACACTCCGCAACCCATCGAAATCCGACATCCGCCCAGGAACCAACCGTTTTGTCTGCGCCGAACCGGCCTACACCGCCCTCGTAATTCGGGGCGAGGTTGCCGCAAACACACGCGGGCGCATGAATTTGGACAATCTCCGGCGCATGCTGTCCATCCGGGCCTCCATCGACTGCGCGGCCTTCGACGACGGGCATTTCCAAGGCCCCGACACCCACGGGTCTTTCGCCAGATTCGCATTGGAGCGCGAAAGCGAACTGGAACTCGTTCGGCAAGTCCTGGCCATGGAACAGGAAACTGTTGATCGAATCGAACAGGTCCTGGTGGCCGCCGTGCAGGACAATGAGGATCGCGCACGCCGTTATGCGGCCCGGAAACTGCTGGAAGCACTCGCCGCCGGCCCCGGTGAGCTCCTTGCCCGCGCCCGGAACTACCACTGCCGAATCCCCCTTTGGAGGTCGACCGATGCGACTCGCCCCTAACTTGATCCTGACCGCCCTGGCCCTCCACTCAGCCCTAACCGCCGCCACCTACCAAGGCCGGGAACTCCAAGCGCTCACCGAGCCACCCACATCCCCCCGCGAACCCATTTACGTCCACATCCCCGCCCCCTCGGAAGGCAACTACCGCGTCACAGTGACCCTGGGGTCACCCGAACACCCTTCCGACACCACGGTCAAGGCCGAACTCCGCCGCCTGATGGTCGAAAACGTTCGCACCGAGGCCGGCAAATTCGAAACCCGTACGTTCCTCGTCAACATCCGCACCCCGCAAATCTCCAGCGGCGGCGAGGTCAAGCTGAAGCCGCGCGAAAAGACCTCCGAGGCCCGCGCGTGGGACGACAAGCTCACCCTCGAATTCATCGGAAGCAACCCCTCCGTCCAGTCCATTCAGGTCGAAAAGGCCGACGACGTCCCCACCCTCTATATCGTCGGCGACTCCACATCCACAGACCAACCGGTCGAGCCATTCAACAGTTGGGGTCAAATGTTGACCCGCTTCCTCAAGCCGACAATCGCGGTCGCCAACCACGGCGAGTCCGGCGAGTCCCTCAAAGGCTTCCTGGGCGAAGGCCGCTGGGCAAAGCTACTGAGCCTGCTCCGCCCCGGCGACTACGTTCTGATTCAAATGGGGCACAACGACCAGAAGGAAAAGGGCGAGGGCGTCGGAGCCTTCACCACCTACAAGACCGATCTCAAGCGGTTCATAGCAGATACCCGGGCCAAAGGTGCCACCCCCATCCTCGTCACCCCGATGAACCGCCTGACGTTCAACGAAACCGGCACAATCACCAACAGCCTCGGCGATTACCCAGAAGCAGTCCGGCAGACGGGACGTGAGGAAAGGGCCCCCGTAATCGACCTGAATGCCATGAGCGCACCGCTTTACGAGGCCCTCGGCCCAACCGACGCCCATCTCCTCTTCGCCGGCAAGGACACCACCCACCATTCCGACTACGGGAGCTACCAGTTCGCCAAGTGCGTCACCGAAAGCCTCCGCCGCTTGGACCTACCCCTCGCCCACTACATTTTCGACCAACTCCAGCGCTACGACCCGACGCATCCCGACCCATTCGCAAGCTTCCACATCCCCGCAGAACCGCCGACAATCGCGCCGAAACCATACGGAAACTAGTTCCAGGACGCCCGGCACTGCCCCCACGGGACACGCGGCCATCCGCTGTGGGAAAATGAAGGCGAATGAGCTCAAACGTCCTGAATCACCCGGTCGCCGCAGCACTGGCGGAAAAAATCCAGAACCGCACCGCGCGGGTTGGAGTCATTGGCCTCGGCTACGTCGGTTTGCCGTTGGCTGTGGAATATGCCCACGCGGGTTTCCACGTGACCGGTATCGATCTGAGCGTGTCCAAGGTGGACAAGGTCAACGCGGGCGAGTCGTACGTTGGCGACGTGCCCACGTCCGTCCTCGCGCCGCTTGTGGAACAGGGCCTGCTCAACGCGACCACGGATTTCGCCGCCATGCTGGAGCTCGACACGATCAACATCGCCGTGCCGACCCCGCTCCGCAAGACCAAGGACCCGGACATGAGCTACATCGTGTCCGCCACCGAGGAAATCGCCAAATACCTCCATCCCGGAATGCTCATCATTCTGGAATCCACCACCTACCCCGGCACCACGGATGAACTCGTCCTGCCCATGCTCGAAAAATCGGGCCTGAAGGTCGGCGAGGACTTTTTCCTCTGCTTCTCCCCGGAGCGCGTTGATCCCGGCAACGCCAAGTTCCAGACAAAGAACATTCCCAAGGTCGTCGGCGGCCACACGCCGGCTTGCACCGAACTCGGCCGCCAGTTCTACGGCATGGCCCTCGAACATGTCGTGCCCGTCAGTTCGACCCAGGTCGCCGAAATGGTGAAGCTGCTCGAAAACACCTTCCGCATGATCAACATCGGCCTGGTGAATGAAATCGCCATCATGTGCGACGGCATGGGAATCAACGTCTGGGAAGTGATCGAGGCCGCGGCGACCAAGCCGTTTGGTTTCATGCCCTTCTTCCCCGGTCCCGGTCTGGGCGGCCACTGCATCCCGATCGACCCGTTCTACCTCTCGTGGAAGAGCAAGCAGGCCGGCATCGAAGCGCGGTTCATCGAATTGGCCGGATACATCAATGGCCAGATGCCGCACTTCGTCGTCGCCAAGATCCAAAACGCGTTGAACGAAGTCTCCAAATCCGTCAAGGGTGCCAAGGTCGTCGTCTACGGCGCGGCATATAAGCGCGACATCGACGATGTCCGCGAATCCCCCGCCCTCGACATCATCCACCTCCTCAAGAAGCGTGGAGCGAAGGTCTCCTACGTCGATCCCTACATCGCCGAGATCAAGCTCGATTCCGAAGTGCTCAAGGCGAGCCCTGCCGAGATCGTGAAGGAAGCCGACTGCGTGGTCATCGTCACCGACCACAAATGCTTCGACTACCCGGCCCTGGTGGCCGATTCGAGCCTCATTGTCGATACCCGCAACGCCCTCAAGGGCATCAAGTCGGATAAAATCTTCCGGTTGTAATTAAGGCTTGACATGGGACTCCCCCGGGTGGATGATCAACACTAGGGGAGTCCCATGAACATGAACCGGCGGTTGGGTTTTATGGCTGCGATGATCGGAATGACAGCTGTTGGCGCAAACGCCCAAAGCATCATTTCGGCACACTCGGGAACGGTGCATTATTCCGAAGGCGTTGTGATGATTGACGGTGTCACCGTCGAGCACAAGGCCGCCAAGTTTTCCCAGATCAAGGAAAACGGGGTTCTCAGCACGGCCATGGGTCGCGCCGAAGTCCTTCTGACCCCCGGAGTGTTCCTCCGCGTGGGCGAAAACACCTCCATCAAACTTCTCGACAACCGTCTCGCCAGCACGCGGATTGAGCTTCTCTCCGGCGTGGTGATGGTGGAATCGGACGATCCGGACGTCTCCGTCAAGAATTCGGCAGTCACCATCCTCTACAAAACCTACGAAATCCAGCCCCTGAAGTTCGGCCTCTTCGAGATCGACACCAACGCCAATTCGATGAAGGTCTTCAAGGGCCAGGCGAATGTGGTGGCGGGCAACATGAAGGCGCTCGTCAAGGAAGGCCGCCAGATGCCCTTCTCCGCAGCCCTGTTGACCGAACGTTTCGACGCCAAGGATGCCGACGACCTCTATCTGTGGACCCGTGACCGCTCGGCTTACATTGCAGCCGCCAACCTGTCCTCGTCCAAGAGCCTCGCTAACAGCTCAAGCCTGTTCTCCAACGCCGGCATGTATGACTCCGCTGTCGCGGGCAACTCCTATGGCCGCTGGTTCTACAACACCTTCCTGGGTTCGTTTACCTACATCCCGTACGGTGGCATGATCACGAACCCGTTCGGTTACAGCTTCTACAACCCGTACAACGTCGGGTACTACTACACCCCTAGCCGTTACTACTGGAACGGCGGCGGTGCCTCACGAGCCGGTGCCGGCAACGGCGTGGCCCTGACCAACTTGGGAACGTCCACCGTGGCGGCCCAGATTTCGCGCATGGGCAGCGGCGTCAACACGCACCCCACACTGGGTTCTCCCGTACGTTCGATCGACGGCACTTCAGGCGTCGCCTCATCCACCTATCGCAACGGCGGTTTCGGCAACGTCTCGAACAACAACCCGTTCGGCAGCATCAACACGGCATCAAACAATAACTCGGTATCGGCTGGAGCGGCTGGCAGGTTCGGCGGCGCTTCGGCAGTCTCAGCCCCCGTCCAAGCTGCCGCACCCGCTGCGGCCCCGGCTGGCGGTGCAGCACCGGGCGGCACCCGCGGTCGGTAGTGGCCTGATTCGAATTGACATTTGGGGGACAGTCGCGGTACCTTGAAAGTACTGCTTCTGTCCTCGTCGGCGCGGTAGCCAAGTGGTAAGGCAAGGGTCTGCAAAACCCTTATTCGTGGGTTCGATTCCCACCCGCGCCTCCAAACTCCAATTTTCCTTAGCTCGGCGGGATTTGCGGTTCTCGCCCGCCCAAGTACTCGGTCCAACAACACAAGGCCTGAATCGCGAATGCCGTGGATACAGGATTCGCTTGTTCAGAGACCTGCCCCCCGCGGCGACCAAACCAAAACCCACCGTCCAGCATTGGATCCGCACTCGCAATCTGGAATTCCGCCAGCGCGTCCGCTTCCTCGCCCGCAGCCACCAAATCCACTGGAACCGCGGAGGCACCGTAAACCCGCGCGCGCAGCAACTGCGCGTAAACGTCGGACCGAACGAACTCTGGACGAATCTCACGCAGCAGACGACCGATATCCGACAAACCGGACCGGTAGGCCGAAGCGCAATCCTCCCGGTCCAACAACGGCGAGAGCGCTTCCAAAAAGTAGCAGGCAGGATGCAGCCTATCCATCATTCCGTGGTGGTCGGCCACTCCAGGTAGTAGGAACTTCGGAAAATCCGCCAAGCCATCAGCGACCGCCGCCAGATAGGCATCCCGGAGCACTGTGTCTCCGGTAATCTCGGCAACTTCCCACCACGCCAGCGCCGACTTCGCCTGATAACAGGTTGCCGAGCGCGACCAGTGGCTTGTCCTCGGCAGCGGCTCCAGTCCCGGCAATTCCAAAATCGGATGGAAGCCCTGCTCCGACCGGAACGCCGCCAGCATGCCGTGCGACGCCGCCACAGCCACCTCCAGCAACCGGTCGTCATGCGTCTGATGCCAAACGCAAACCAACCCCCGGATGATGATGCCGCAGTCGAAAAAATACGCCCGGTGCGGGCTCTCGGCGGTCGGCGAAGGGTGCTCGAACGGGAACAGGCGTAAGGCCGGGTCCCAAGCCGATTCACACAGGAACCTAGCCGTCAGCACTGCCCGGTCCAGATACTCCTGCTCGCCTGTCTCCTTGTGCAAACACACCAAGGCACTGGCCGCATAGCCTGTGATTTCAGTCGAGATCGGTTTGTATTGTGCCGCGTCGGCCCGGAGGTAACGGGAAACCCCGCCATCGGGCCGCTGAATGCCGGAATGGAGGAACCACCGTCCGGCACGCGCGAGCGAAAATCCACCAGACAATCTTTATAGTTTACCATCGCCCGACCGTGGCACAGCTCCGGCCAGGCCATTTGCGATATGCTGTTAATTCGCCATGAAACCTGTTTCCCCCGAACAACAGCAGTCCCTTGTCGGACGATTGATGGACGCGTGCGGCGGTTCCTACACCCCCGAACAGCGCCGAAAGTACTACATTTCAGGTCCGCAGTGGGCCGCGGCGTACGAAGGGCACGCACTCTTCCACGCTCCAACCCGCTCCCCGATCTCTTTTGAAACCGTAATCGAGGAATACGGCAAGATCGGCATCCCCTGCTGGGCTACCCACGACACCGATGTGATCCCCTCCGACCAGCTCGGCAAGGACGGCCAGCACGAGATCGTCGCCAGGATCAAGAAGTCCCTCGCCGACAACGGTCTCCGCTGCTCCATGGTGACCACCGAAACCTTCCACCATGCGGTTTTTGCGTCTAGCCCGGCGTCGGAATCCCCAGAAATCCGCAAGTACGCCAAGTGGCGCGTCTGCAACACCGTCGACATCGGCCACGAACTCGGAGCCGAATTCGCGGTCTACTGGCCCGGCTCGCTCGGCTACCAGATCCAGGGCGCGGTCGAGGAGACCCAGACCCTCCGCTGGTACGCGGAATCCCTCAACGCTGCCTGCGAACACGACATTGCAGTTGCCTCCAAGCTCGGCCGTCCCACCCTGAAGCACTGCATGGAGGCCAAACCCTTCGAGCCCCAGGCCGAAATCCTTCTTCCCACCAGCGACGCCATGCTGGGCTTCATCGCATCCGGCCTGCTCACCCATCCCGAGATGGTCGGCCTGAACCCCGAGTACCTCCACGAACTGATGTGGGGCGGAGCGCCCCGCGCCGCCTTGGCTCGCGCCCTCACCTCCGGCAAGCTCTGGCATTTCGACATCAACGATGGCTACCGCCTCAAGCACGACGTCGACATCGCAGTCGGGTTGGTGAACCCGCTCGACTGGCTCAACGTCCTAATCCTGCTCCGCTCCCACGGCTACAACGGCCCATTCAACTTGGATTACAAGCCCCCACGCACCACCAGCGCCTTCGGTGTATTCAAGGTGAGCTTCCCCACAGCCGTCGACCGTTTCATCACCCTCTGGGAAATGGCCGGGGAAGTCATGCAGGACCCGATCATCTCGGAAGCCTCCTCCGCCCTCCGCGCCGGTGCCGGCTGCGAGAGCAACGATCCGACCGAGATCTTCGAGGCCAACAAGGAACTCCTGTCGCTGCACGAACTCATCGGCCACCGGTTGGTGCAGATCCTGCTCGGCGTGCACCGCGGCCGCGTCTACTCGGTGTAAGAAACTCGTCGCAAAGAAAAGGCCCCGTCCCGCGCAGTTGCGGGACGGGGCCTTTTTATTTTCCTGGAAAGCGCTACTTCTTCGCGGGTGCGAACGGACCGGCTTCCGGTTTTGCTTGCGTGTCCTTCAAGGTGCCCAGCTCCGCAGCCACTCCGCGCGCAATTGCCGCCGTCTCGCTGGCGTTTTGGAAGCAGGTGAAATCCGGACGGTCGCGCCACTTGAACGGACCGCAAAGCCGCTTGCCCGCAGCCAGAGCCGCGTCGTGAACGGTGTTGATCAAGCGCTCGTAGTCGGGCGAGCCTTCCTTGTAGCCCGAAAAATTCCCCAAATCGCCGCTGGCGGCAAAGATCGCCGTCACGCCGGGGATCGACGCGATTTCGCGCGCGTTCTTGGCCCCGTCGATCGTCTCGATCATCTCGATGAGGACGATATTGTCGTTTGCCGTGTTGCGGTATCCGCCTGGAACATTCCCCCACATCTCGAAGGCCTGCCCGCCGCCCAAGCTGCGCTTGCCAAGTGGCGGGAAGAACGTCCAATCCCGACCCGCCATGCCTTCCTGGACGGTATCGACGGTCGGAATCACAACCACCAGTGCGCCAGCGTCGGTCGCATGCTGGATTTCGCGCTCGTCGGCATAAGCGACCCGGACGCCGGGAACGGCCTTTGCGTTCGGGCAGGTGCGCCACATGCGGGCAACCGCTTCCCAATCGTGGGGCGAGTGCTGCATTTCGGTCCAGATGAAGTCGTAGCCGGAATTCGCCATAGCGCAATAAATGGCCGGATCGGTGGTGGCGAAAACGGTGCCGCCGGTGACTTTTTCGCCGCGCATCAGCTTCAGCTTCACGGGATTCCAAATCTTGGCCCCGGGCGCGGCATCATAGTTGGGGCCGTATTTCCAAGTGGCCGGATCCACCGGTCCCTTGTTCACGCCGCCGGGGAGGGGGGTGCTGATCGCCCCGGTGTCCTTGCCTGCAGGCGCGGCGAGCGGAAACTGCAGCTTGCCGGCGTCCGCATTGTTGGCGTAGGGATCGGCAGTAGGGGGGGGCGTTTGGGCCGACAGGCTGATAACGCCTGTGGCGACCGCGAGCGCGGCGGTTAGTAGTTGTCGATTCATCCGGGAAATTTCCTTTAGAGTGGTCCAGCGAAATTCTATCAGAAACGGAGACGTCCGATCATGTCGATCTTTTCGTCTGTCAAATAGCCGTACCGGTTTACCCAAATTTTCTTCTCGGAGGCCTGCCAGGCGGTCTCCAGGCGGTCCGCAAAATCGGCGGTCGGGCCATACCCGTGGGCCAGTGCGTAGACCGGCGTGGTGTCGGCAGCCCGGCGCGCGGCCTGAATCTTCACCTCCTGCGCGTGGCGTCCCGCCTGGTGCGGGGTATCCGGGCCGGGGTAATTATAATCGGCCAGATGCGGGAAGCCGTCGTCATCGCGGATTCCCAGAATCCGGGCCAAGCGCCGGGCCAGCGCGGCCTCGTCGAGGCCCGGATTTGCCGCCATCAGCGCATCGCCGTAGAAGCGCAGAATCATCGGCCAGTGCATGGTGTAGAGCTTTACGCTCAGTCCGTCGCAGTGCTTGGCCGCAACCCGGTGGTCCATCCCAGAGGCGAGCGAGAACGGCTCGGGGAATGCGTTCGGGACAAGTTGCTTTCCCGAGCCGCCCGCCGCCGTGAGTGCTTGGCGGAACCCCTCCAGCATTTCGGCGACAAGTGCCGCTTTGAATCTACCCAGCGCCTGCAACCCCGGCGTCCTTGCCATGAACGGAAGCAGGGCGAAATCCGTCGAGGCCACTTCGGCCCGGGTCAATTTGCCGTGCAGGTGGGAGTATAAATCGCCCGCGTCCTTGCGCATGGCTGCAAAATCGAATCCGAGCCGTTTCGCGGCAACCTCGGCAGGCGCGCCGAAATCCAGGAACTGGTCGTCCAGTGTGTACTGCGGATACTCGGGCCAGTCCATCCGGATACCGTCGATTTCCGGATACTGATGACAAAGGTCCGTGATCAGCGCCTCCGTGTAACGGCGGATTTCCATCGACGCCAGGCTCCCGGTGTTGCCGACCCGCCGCTTCGGGACCGACCCGTCCGGGAGACGGGGCTTGTCCTCCTCGGTGGGCCCGCCCGAGGTGACGATGTAGTCGGGAGGAATCACCGACTGGATCTGGAAAAAAACTTTTAGGCCGGCCTTCTTGGACGCGAGGACAAAATCCCGGACGATCCGGCCTTGGGAGCGGGTCAGGTCGTCCGGCGCGCTGGGCTGGTACTTCAGACCCTTGTAGAGCGCCAAATTAGGCACGAAACTGAGCGACGACGAGGTATACAGCTCGCGCTTGCCCCAGAGTGGACGATCCAGCAACCGGACACCGCCAGCACCGGCGTCAATGGGCGGTTGGCGCTGGCCGTGCTGCTGGTCGGACGGCTGCATCACATAGGGCGACGTCGCCACCGCAGTGGCCTTGGCCCGTGACTTGACGTTGCGCAGAACCTGCGCGATGCCCTCGACTTGGTAGTCCTCGGGCATGACCGTAATGCCGAGGAAGCGGTCGGCGGCTGCGCCATCTGCTGTGCCGGGTGCCATCAGTGCCTGGGCGGCGACGGACTGCAGCAGCGTCCGGCGTGTAAGGGTAGGGGGGACGCTCATCGTTATTGCGATTCTAACGCCCTCCCACTGGGTTACTTGACTTGGATGACGAGGCCTCCCTGGCTGGCAATGCCATCGCAGGAAACCACGACCGGGACGGCACCAATGGCGGCGTCCGTTGGAATCGTGATGTTCACCTGCATGAGTCCGGCAACAGCTGTGGGTGCAGCACCGGCATAGGCTACCTGCGCGGCTTTCCCACCCACGGTGACGGCAACCTGGGCGGTTGTGGCCGGATATGGCGCGGTGCTGAGTTTTCCGTCCAGCGGGAGGGGGGATTCGACACCGTCGCCGGTGAGGTACAGGGTGATGATGGAACCACGCGGGGCCGGGTTCGAGGTGGAATTCAGGGTGCCGTCCTGATTGACCGCGGCCGCGTTGCCGGAGCCCGAGGAATCCGCCGTGAATATGCCGGGTGCCGTTGCCGCGACGGGCACCTGAATGGGAGCCGAGGCAATGCCGTTGTACTGGACGGACATGCTGGTGGTGGACTTGCCCGCCACGGAGTACGGCACGATTGCAGCCACTGCGGTATCCCAGGTGTAGAGGATCGGCGCGGCTACGCCGTCAAACAGGACCTTGGCTTGGCCGATGGCCTTCTCGATAAAGCCTCCGGAGTTCATCTCGAACGTCTGCAATGCGGCGGGGCCCAGGCCCTTGGCTTGGCCGATGGCCTTCTCGATAAAGCCTCCGGAGTTCATCTCGAACGTCTGCAATGCGGCGGGGCCCAGGCCCTTGCCTTGGATGAGGGCGATGGTGCCGGGAGCCACGGATGTGCCATAGCTGGCGGCGTTGCTGACACCACCCGCATTGATTACGGGCCGGGTGGTGGAAGTCACCCTCACGTTGGCCGTGCCCAAAGTGGAATCCTTGGCCGCGCTGCTGAGGGCTGCGAAGGTGATTTGGTCAGTGCCCTCGAAATTGTTCTCGGACTGGTAGACGAGGGTGTTGCCCGAAACCTTGGCCGAACCGTTCACTGGTTGGCGGACAACACGGAGCGTGGCGCCGCTGGGCACGGTGACGGCAATGGTTGCCGACTGTCCGGTGGTCGCGTTGGCATTCAAGTTGGAAAGAATTGCGCTGGCCGCCGCCCGTCCGTTGCCGCCGGGTCCGTTGTGGCAGGTGTAGCAGCCCACTTGGAAGCCGGGGAACATGTTGATAACACCAACATCCGTGCTCAAACTGCGGTTGACCGTGGCGCGGGACAGGACGCTGCCCTGGTATGTGCTGGAGTGGCAGGTCTGGCAGGGAGTGGAATTGCGGGCAATGCTTTGGTGTTGCGAAACCCAGTTGATGCCGACGTTGTGCATGCCGTGGGGGCCGCCGTTGGTCGAACTGACACCGTTCTTGTGGCAGGCCGTGCAATCGCCGATGACGCCGGAAGCGCCCTGGGTATCGGCGCTTTGGAGGTTTTCGTTGGCCACGCCGCTCGGGTTTTCGCCGTGGGTGGGTCCGTGGCAGGCCGAGCACTGGAGGCCACCGTGTCCAACGGAAGTGCTGAACAGGCCGTTGGAGGTGGTGGCAAAAGTGGTGTCGGAAACGGTGCGGAGCTTGCCGGGAGCGTCAAGGGCGCTGGTCTGGCGGGGAAGCGCAGTTGTGTGGCAGGCTTGGCAGTTGGGGAGATCGACGTAGCCACGGCGGGCCGGATCGGCGAGGGCCGAGAGATTCCCGTGACAGCTCTGGCACTGGATTTGGGTGGAACCGTCGGAGGCGACGGAATGGCCCATCGCGCCCCGCAGCCCGTGGGTGTTGCTGCCGGGATGGCAGTTGTAGCAGGCGGTGCGGTTGGTGGAATTGTCGAGCGCGTCGTTGGTCTTGGGGTCGGTGAGTGGGGCGTGGTGGCCGTGCATTGCCGACGTCAGCGCAAGAGCGCCGGACTGGCCAACCGAGCCCAGACGGTTGGAGGCGTGGCAGATGTCGCAACGGACGTACCGGCCTGTGCGGTCGCGAGGAGGCCGTCGGCGGAATATCCGGCGGATGCCAGCATGCCGGCGGTTAGCGGATTGCGCCGGTTCTTGATGTCGTGGATGGAGAGGATGTTCAGCTTGAAATCGTTGTTGGGGTTGGGATCGTTGACCCAGCCGGTGGTGGGGCGGGCTGCGTCGTTGGAGCCGGAAGCGTGGCAATTGCGGCACTCGACCTCGTTGGATACGGGTACGGCGACGCGGGAACTCCCAACCACGGCACCGCTGGAATCGCGGACAACGATGCGGAAGAGCGGGTAGTAGTTGGTGTTCCAGTTGTCGTCGTAGGGGGTGAGCGGAACCGCAGACGCCGTGAAGCGGTTGAAGGACGACTCGAACTGCATGGCCCGGGGCGTAGTGCCGGGCATGGGGTTGCCGGTCAGGCCGGTATCGGGGGTGTTGGTGCCTCCGAAGAGCTTGGAGAAGGAGAAAAAGTCGGTCTTGCCGACGGAGGTGGAATTGATGCTGCCGGAGGGGTCGGCCAAGGCCTCGTAGGTGACTTGGAGCCCGGTGGGGGTCTTGATCAGTTTGCCGGTGGCGTCGATGACCTGGGCGTGGATGGTGACCGAGGGCGGGTACAGTGCGAAGACGGAATAGCTACGTTCCATCGGGTTGACGCCGAATTCGGTCCAGCCGAGCACGGTCCAGCTGGTTGCAGCAGGCAGCGATGTGGTGGCAAACACGAGGAGCGCTACGGATTTGAGAGTTCGGGTCGACATAAGCAGGGTTGATTTTGAGACGGTTAATAGTTGCTGTCAGTTTCCGGGTATTGGCGATCACGATTGTTTACAGCGGGCTACAGGGCTAGCGTGATACTCTACACGGTTCGGAGACCCAATTGAGTTCCGCCCCCCAGGCCATCCCCCAAACGCCAGAATCCGCGCCGTCGAAAGCTGTAAACTACTTGCCGGCGCTCCTTTTCCTTTTTGCAGCCAGCGGCTGCTCCGCACTGATCTACGAGGTGGTGTGGTACCAGAGCCTCCAGTTGGCGATCGGGTCGACATCGGTTTCGCTCGGCATTTTGCTCGCCACGTATATGGGCGGGTTGTGCGTGGGTAGCTTGTGGCTGCCGCGTCGAAACTGGGCGATGCACCCGCTGAAAGTTTATGCAGGCCTTGAGGCCGGAATCGCGGTTTTCGCCGTGATTGTGCAGTTGCTGATCCCGTACTTGAGCAAGGTTTACTGGGTTGGCGCGGCGACGGGGCTGGGCGGCATGCTGATGCGCGGCGTTTTGGCCGCAGTGTGCATGTTCATCCCGACAATGCTGATGGGGGCTTCCCTGCCCTCGATTGTGCGCGTAGTCAAGACCGGCGAACATGGCGAAGGCGTGAACTGGTGGGGCTTCCTTTACGGGGCCAACACTTTGGGTGCCGTGGTTGGCTGCCTTACGGCTGGGTTCTATTTGCTGCGCCTGTTCGACATGAACACGGCGGCGTTCGTGGCCGCAGGTCTGAATCTGCTGGTGGCAGCCGTGAGCTACATGCTCTCCGGATCGATACCGGATGCCGAGAATGAGACAAAGGCTGACACCGCTGGGCCGGTCGAGGCGGATTTGGCGTCGAACTGGCCGGTCTATCTGACGATTGCGCTTTCGGGTGCAACGGCACTGGGTGCGGAAATCGTGTGGACACGGCTGCTGGGCATGCTGCTGCTGGCCACGGTTTACGTGTTTTCGCTGATCCTTGCGGTGTTCCTGACAGGCCTGGCGATTGGTTCGGCAGCCGGATCGATGCTGCTGAAGCGGGTCCGTCCGCAGGCGGCGCTGGGGTGGTGCCAGATATTTCTGGCGATCGGCATGGTCTGGACGGCCTACCAAATTATCCACGGACTGCCCTTCTGGCAGGATGATGTGCTGCTGACGCCCGACCCGTGGCACATGTACAACTTGGATCTGAAGCGCGTGATCTGGGAGATCGG
>CAIYDY010000291.1 GCA_903925015.1 uncultured Acidobacteriia bacterium | reverse complement strand
GGTCAATTCCGCCAGCGACGCCAACAGTTGCTCACGGAGCAGGCGTGCGGCCTCGTCGTGGTTCTCATGCGCCCCGCCGACCGGCTCGGCAATGATTCCGTCGATCAGGCCCAAACCCAGCAAGTCCTTCGCTGTCAACTTGAGCGCGGCCGCAGCCTGTTCGGCCTTTCCCGAGTCGCGCCAAATGATCGCCGCGCAACTTTCGGGGGAAATCACGCTGTAGACGGCGTTTTCCAGCATCAACACGTGGTTGCCCACGCCCAGCGCCAAAGCGCCGCCGCTGCCACCCTCGCCGATGCAGACCGAAATCACCGGAACCCGCAAGCGGGCCATCTCGCGCAGATTGCGGGCAATCGCCTCGGCCTGCCCGCGCTCCTCGGCATCGATGCCGGGGTACGCACCCGGAGTATCCAGCAACGCAATGATCGGGCGTCCAAACTTGTCGGCCATCTCCATGGCGCGCAACGCCTTCCGGTAGCCCTCGGGCTTCGGCATGCCGAAGTTGCGCAGCAATTTCTGCTTGGTGTCGCGGCCCTTCTGCTCGCCGATCAGCATCACCTGCTGGCCTTCGAGCCGCCCCATGCCGCATACGATCGCAGCATCGTCCCCAAAGAGACGGTCGCCGTGGATTTCCTGGAAGTCCGTCAGGATGCGCTGGACGTAGTCGAGGGTATGGGGACGCTTGGGGTGGCGGGCATTCTGCACACGCTGCCACGGCGTCTTTTCCGCCATCGGTTGTCCGAACTCTTCCTCAATCACCACGCTCCTACTAGGATACCGAATGCAGGGCTATGCCGCCTTGACGATCGACCTCCGCTGCAGTCCTGGCTCCGGCACATCGAGATTGAAGAGGCAGATGTGGTCGAACGCCCATAGGTTGTTCACCGTCAGGCCGGCACCCACAGCGAGCGCCAATTCGCGGTTCCATGGTGTGGCCGAGCCGAAAACCGGCACCAAGTATCGCACCGAATCCAGAGGCCACCCGAAATCCGGAAACAGGCGGATCGCCTCTTCCGCACGGTCCAAATCACGCTGGACCGCCCCGAACGCCAGTGCCTCCACCTTCATCCGGTCCAGGCCGCTGGTGGATTTCGACTGCCATTCCGTCGGCAGATTGATGAACCGGTTCAGGCGGCCCCCGAGTCCTCCGACGGGGCTCGGGTAGTTCACGTCGTACGGCCAAAGCACTTCGCAGCGGACCGTTGGATACGCCGACCGCACATCGGAGACGAGTGTAGCGACATGGTCGCGAAGCCGGTTGCGCAGGAACAACACGTCCGCTCCACTGTTCACTGAAGGGTCGTCGTCGGGACCGGTAAACACGTGCAGGTCCCGCCCTAGAGACGCAAGCGCGGCGGCACGGGTGTCGTCATCGTAAAAACCCATGCCGCCGGCCCCTGCAAAGTACCACCATAGGAACTCGCCGTACTGGACCGAGGGTACCAGGCCCGCCACCGACTGAATGCGGGCGATTTCCCGATACACGGCCTTCTGGTACGCCAGCATGCCGGGCGATCCGGCCGCGCAATGGTTCGAGACTAGGGAGCCGAATCCGGTTTCAGTCGCCACAGGGGTGTGGGCAGCGTCCGGAAACTTTGCCGCATAGCCCGAGGGCGGGTTCACCAACTCCATCGAACACGCCGTCGTGACCTCCCTGCCGCGCGCGGCGCACAAGCCGAAGAAATCGTTGTGCCAATCCCGAGCCGCCCGGTTCAACGGGGGGGACACCGTATCGTCGATCACCCACGTTGGATACGTTCCGGCAACCGGATCGACCGTGACCGCCGCAGTACCACCCGACGAAGTGGTCGAAACCGACACCGTTACGTTGTAGGCCGGAGCCGGTGACCGCCCCGTAATCGTAAGTACCCCGCCCGCGGCAACCGCCCATACGCCTACAAACGCGCTATTTAAGTACGCCGCAAAGTGGTAGGCAATGGTGGACACCGAATCCGCCGGGAACACGGTTTTCCCCAACGTGGTTCCGCTCACCGTGAGGAAAACCGTGTCGCCGCCGGAAAATGTACCGGCGAACGTGATCTGCGCGGTGGAAAAAGTCCCACCCGACCGTACCCGTTGATTCCACCAGAACACCCCCAGGTACTCGTTCATCGGCCCCGCGTATCCAAGCTTGTCCAGCATCCACACCACCCGCTCCGGCGGCAACTTGTAGGTATGGTCGGTGTCGAAATCAAGAGCGGGCGATATCCCGGTGCGTGGTGCCAAAGCATCCGGGACGTCCGACACCACGGCCGCCTCCAGGAAATCGAAATAGAAAACACCGGAACGAATCATCCGGATCGTCACGGTGTGCCGTCCCGCCGCAACGCCCGACGCCACACGCCTGCGCGTCACAACCGCCGACGATGTCGCAAGTTGGCACTCCAACTCGTACTCGGACCCGCCGTCCACGCTGACACCGACCTTGGCCCTGTCCGAATACAAGGAAGTGCCGACATAGAGGTCGTGCATGGATTGGCAGGTATAACTGATCGTCAGACTTGCGGCCATGTCCCTCGTCGCCTTGGCGAAATACTGGGAGTAGAAGCCGGATTCCGGGGCCCACGAAGATGCGGGGCTGAAAGTGCACGCAGGGTCGGACTCCTCAATCCGCACGCTTCCCGGTCCCGCGACCTTGAGCGGCCTCTTAGATTCATCTCCCGACAGAGCCCAATTCGAGAAAACTGCGGACCACTCTGTGGCCGGATACCCACCCACCACCAGCGACGGCGCGAACGTGAGCCAGCACTGCCGCAGGGAGTCGATCCCAAGTGCCGAAAAATCGATCCCGCAATGCCAAGTCACATCCGACCGCCCGCCGGAAAGTTGCGGCTGCCCCAAGTCAAACCCGAGCGTCGATGCTTTCGAAATCGTGTACAGCTGGATCAAATTGCCGTCGCGCCCACCGCGCGGAGCCGAATATTTGACCCCGGAAAGTGTTCCAGCGGAGGTGGTCAACGTGAGCGACGTCGGCGAATCCACGCTGGCCACTGAATACTGGACGCCTGCGAGAAAAATCGGTGCGCCCACCGCAATACCGGGGAACCGGGTACCCGACGCCCATGTGACGGCGGTACCCGAAACATCGACCGTGCCAAACCTCCCAGCCGTCAACGTCAACTGCGACCCCGATACCGAGGCCAGAAGCGAGTAGGGGGGATTCGCCGTCACCCAGTCGGCCCCGTTCACCTGCGCCGCCAAATTCGCCGCCGCTATCGCCGTGGTGGTCAAGCGCATGTTGACGGCCGCATTGCCGTCCGACGCCGAAACCGGGATATCCACCCCGGACCGGTCCGACCGCACCGAGAGCAACACCGAATAGGCCACGCTGCCGATGCCGGCTACCACATCCGGATCGCCGGACATCAACCCCACCAGCGCCGAGGCCTGCATGGCACTGCTTTCGCCCGCAGTCAAGGTCTCGGTATGCGAATAGGTGCGGCCATTCACGGTGATCGAATGGGTGGTGCCGGTTCCGTGCGCGAAGAACTGCAGCTCAACAGACGAGTGACCGTCCGGCGCAATGTAGTCGAATGCCAGATTTTCGTACCAGAGCGTCGCCCGGTCAAAAGCCTGCACGGTGCCGGACGAAGTCAAGTTCAGGGTGGTTGAAGCAGCGGCAAAATCCCCCCCCGCAGCCAGAGTCGCGTAGTCCCACAAGCGCACCTGCGCCGTGGACCCATCGGTCTTCACGCAGTCGAGCGTCGCCCAATCGATCCAGTTGTACTTGGGGGAATCGATGGGTTGCAATCCATCGCCGTAGATGAGATCGAAGTTGAGCGCGAGGCCGGAGAAATCGAAATCAGGCAGGTATTTGATGGAGGGGTGCTCGTAGAAATTGTCAGCGTCATGCAGGACCGCAACCGCGAAATCAGCCGGGTCGCGGAAAGTCCCGCTGACCGTGAAGCCTGTCGGCGAGGCGGAGTGGATCGCGGCGGCCGCGGCGAAACTGTCAAAACCCCGGAGGCTGATGGTCCGGTCCGGCTGGAGCTTTTGGATACGTTCTGGCATGGGCTTTTGTCCGCACCGATTCTGCCACAGCAGAGCGGCAAATCGGATCGGACGACGCCGCAAACGCCAGACGAAAAGCGCCTTAGAGCATTGATTCCATTGATAATATCCCCGCCAATAATTTTCCCTCGAAATCTGTGACCGTCCGATGCGGCACCCTTGGAGCAGCTCCGATACCGCCCCTGAATTTCCCGGTGATACAATCGCGTGTCATCGGTTTTTCAGACCGCTGGGGATCACGTGTGCTGGATTTCATCGTCGTTCGCTCCCTATTCGCAATTCTTTTTACAGCTGCGGCAGTTTACGTCCGCCCCGCAGCGGTTGGTGCACCCTTGGCCGCCGCCGTCGGAGGAGTCGCCGCAGTCTTGGTCATGTGGATCGAACGCCGCTTCGAACGCATGACTTTGGGCCGTGTTATCGGCATGACTCTCGGCCTGTTTGCGGGCCTCCTGTGCTCCGCGTTGACCATTTACGCAATAGCCCAAATCGGCACCCGCCCACCCGGAACCGACGCCGCCGTGATCAACACTGTTGCAGTCGTCACATTGCTCGCTTTCGCCTACTGTGGAGGAATCATCGGGGCTCATAAGGGCACCCTCCTTCGCTTGGACGCGTTCGGCATTTTCGGAGCCGAAACCGGTGCACGGGAGGACCACAAGATCCTCGACACCAGCGTTATCATCGACGGCCGTGTTGCCGACATCGCCGAAACCGGCTTTCTGGACGGTGTTGTCGTCATCCCCCAGTTCGTCTTGCACGAATTGCAAATGGTGGCCGACTCCCAGGATTCCATGAAACGTACACGAGGACGGCGCGGGCTGGACATCCTCCAGCGCATCCAGAAAATTCCGCGCATCCGCGTCCAGATTGTGGATGAGGATTTCCCCGGAATCCGGGAAGTCGACATGAAACTGATCGAGCTGGCCAGCCTCTACAAATGCCGGATCGTAACCAACGATTTCAATCTGAACAAGGTGGCCCACGTCCGGGGCGTGGAAGTCCTCAACATCAACGAACTTGCCAACGCCATGCGGCCGGTGGTGCTGCCCGGCGAAACTATGCGGGTTTTCATACTCAAAGAGGGTAAGGAATACACGCAGGGCGTGGCCTATTTGGATGACGGTACGATGGTAGTGGTCGATAACGCGCGCCGCATGATCTCAAAGACGATCGACATTACCGTGACCAGCGTGTTGCAAACAACAGCCGGAAAGATGATTTTCGGCAAGTTTGACGAACGGGTCAACGGTGGCAGCCACCCGCACGGCAGCCAGTCACAAGCTAGCCCGTTACAAACAATGGGAGATCGCCGCCGCGAACAGGCCGCCGGAGAAGCGTGAACGTGAAATTAGCCGTCATTTTGCCCGCCGCCGGACTGGGCACCCGCATGTTGAAGGCAGCACCTCCGAAGGGGCTTTCCGCCGAAAGTTCCGGTATGAGCCGGAAGCAGTTCATGCTCCTCGAAGGAGCCCCGATCCTAGTCCACACGGTGCGCAAGTTTGTGGCCTCACCGGTGGTCCACGACATTGTGGTGGCTGTGCGGGAGGACGACATCGACTGGGTCCACGAAATGCTGGAACCGGAAACGCGCTCCCTGTTCGGAGCCCTCAAGGTGGTCGCGGGCGGCAATTCGCGCCAGGAATCGGTGGAGAACGCGCTGAAGGCACTGGATCCGGATACGGATTTGGTGGCAGTCCACGATGCGGTCCGGCCGTTCATTGAACTCGACACGATCCGCAAGGTGGTTGAGGAGGCATACACGACGGGTGCCGCGATTGTCGGTATCGTGCCTGTGGATACGGTCAAGCAGGTTTCCGGCGCGCAGGCGGGCGGAGCGAAGGTGCGCTCCACAATTTCACGGGAACGTTTGGTGCTGGCCCAAACGCCGCAGGTCTTCCGTCCCGAAATCCTGCGCCGGGCCTACGAGTTGGCCCGTACCGACAACTTTGTCGGCACCGACGAATCCAGCCTGGTCGAACGATTGGACCAGGTCGAAATCAGTGTGGTCCTCGGCAGCGAACGGAATATCAAAATCACCCGTCCCGGCGACATGGACCTGGCCCGGCTGTTCTTCGAACAAGAGGGGCGCAAATGACCCCAAATGCCAGCGATGTGAACGCCATCCGGATTGGTCAAGGATGGGACTCCCACCGCATCGTTGCCGGACGGCCGCTGATTCTGGGCGGCATCGAAATTCCGTCCGACTTCGGCCTCGAGGGCCACTCCGACGCGGACGTCATTTCGCACGCGATCACGGACGCGATCATCGGCGCAATCGCGGCCGGTGACATCGGAATGCACTTTCCCGACACCGACCCGCGCTGGAAAGGCGCCGGCAGCCTCCGCTTTCTGCAACATGCCTGCGATCTGGCAGCCGAGGCGGGGTACGAGGTTGGCAATGTGGATTCCACAATCATTTTGGAGCGCCCGAAGCTGAAGGACTACCGGCTGGCGATCCGCGAATCCCTGGCGGTAACCATCGGCATTCCGGTGGACCGGGTATCAGTGAAATTCAAAACAGCGGAAAAGGTTGGCCCGGTGGGCGAAGGCCGCTCCGCGGAATCCCAGGCGGTGGTATGTCTCGTGAAATCCTCCTCGCGTTCGTAGTTTGTGGCGTCGGCCTAGCGCAAAGCCCGGATCCGGTGCATGAACTTGCAGCCAAATTCGAAGGCAAAGTCGCGATCCATGCCAAGAACTTGGCCACCGGTGCGACTTACGACCTTGATGGCGGCACCCGCGTAAACACGGCCAGCACCATCAAGCTCCCGATTCTGATCGGCGTGTTCACGGCGGTCCAAGAGGGAAGGGCCAAGTGGACCGATACGTCGGAGCTTGGTCCCGCGAACAAGGTGGGCGGGTCCGGTGTGCTCTCGGAAATGTCGGACGGCACCAAGATGCCCCTTCGCGACTTGGTCCGCTACATGATGCTGTTGAGCGACAACTCGGCTACGAACATGGTGTTGGACCATGTGCCCGGGGATGACGTCAACAGGGTGATGGAAAAGCTGGGCATTCGGGAGACGAGGTCTTTGCGCAAGATCCTGCGCGGATCGTCCCCTGAGGGCGTCAGCGCCGCAGGCCGTGATCCGGCCAACGAGGCCTTCGGGATCGGCGTGGCCACTCCGCGCGAAATGGTGGTACTTCTGGAAAAGCTCCACAAGGGCGGGATTGTGAGCAAGGAGGCTTCTGCCGAAATCCTCGGCATCATGAAGAAGCAGCAGTGGCGCGAAGGCTTGGCCCGACGCTTTTCGGAGGACGTGGCGGACAAGCCCGGCGCATTGGACCATTTGCGGAGCGACGTGGGAATCGTCTATTCCAAGGCCGGTCCGGTGGCCGTTGCGATTACCTGCTACGACATCCCGAAGGTGGACTGGTCGGCAGACAATTCCGGATATTTGTTCATTGCGGATGCGGCGAAACTGATTGTGGAACGGTTGACGCGCTAACGGCCGAGCATTCATCAGGCCAGAATTGCCTCAAGCCCCAACTTTCCTCGGTCGCGCCACCACATCCCACACCACGGCCGACGCCAGCAGCAACCCGCCTCCGACCAGCCCCAACTGCACCCAGTCCAGCCGGTATTGGTGCAATCTCTCCCAGCGTTCCAGCATCCAGTGCCATCCGGTGTGGGCAACCAACGCAGATAGGACAATAGTTCCGGTGCGCACGGGAACCATCCGGCGAAAGACGAATCCCAACGCCGGAACCAGTACCCCAAGCACCGCCAGTTGCCCCAGTTCGACCCCGGCATTGAACGCCACCAGCGACGCCGCCAAATGCGATCCAGCAAACTGCAACGTCTCCCGCAGCGCAAATGAAAATCCAAAACCGTGCACGAGCCCGAACGCGAAGGCCATCGCCCAGCGCCTAGTGGTGGTTCCACCCCCGAAGATGTTCTCCAGAGCCATCCAGACAATCGAAGTCGCGATGAGGACCTCAATCAACGGCGGAAACCACCCTGCGTCGGGCGCATATCCCAAGGCCGACGCTGCCAACGTTATCGAATGCGCCAAGGTGAACGCACTCACAACCCCAACCAGGGAACGCAGACGCCGCAACGGGATCACAAGGCAACCGAGGAACAGCAGGTGATCCGTGCCGTCGAGGATATGCAGGAACCCCAAGCGCACAAAACGACCGAATGCATCGGTCCACCCGGGGTCCAGCGGCATTTCCTCCTCGGAACCCTGCAATTCGTAGGCGCGCACGGCACCGCCGGGCGGCAGATAGCGCAACGACACGACAACGCGGGCGGCCAAGTGGCGCAGACCGGGACGGATGGAGAACTTCGCTGAATCAGAACCGATGTCATAGACGAAATACACGTCGAACATCGCCTGGCTCCAGTGGAGGTTGGATGAATTAGGCAGGCGTGGCCCTGTAACGTGTGCCAAGGCCTCTCCAAAACTGGAGAACGACCGGTCCGATTCATACGAAATCTGGACAGCCGCCACACGGGGCCGGGGCAGCCTTCGGCCATTCTCGTAAAGCTCCACAAATTGCCCGATCCAAACGGTCGCGGCGTCCGGCAGCAGCGGGGCAAGTTTGTCGATGTCAAGATATCCACCGCCTTGCTCGGGAAAGACTACATCCCTCATCGATTTCAACGGCACCCGGACCAGCATCCGCAGCTGGCGGCCTTCCGGCTTCACCAGAGCCTGAACTGTGACATCGGCGGGGATTTCGTGCGCCAGTGCGGGTAAAACAGCAAGGATTGGTATAAGATAACGTACGCTGATGAACGACATGAAGCGTATCCACTATACCGGGTTGGCGATACTTGCTGGTGTTTTGACGATGGCGGGTTGGGTGGTTTCCCAGCGCGCGGTGCATGCGGCGGGTGAAATGGCGCCGCGTTTCGAGGTGGATCCTTTATGGCCGAAACCTCTCCCCAACCACTGGGTGATCGGAGCCACGATCGGAGTCACTGTCGATTCCAACGACCATATTTGGATCATCCACCGCGAAGGCTCTCTTGAAGAAAAGGAAAAGTACGCGACGTGGTCCCCAAAGGCGTCCGAGTGCTGCGCGGCTGCCCCCCCGGTGCTGGAGTTCAACGAGGCTGGCGACCTGATCGGCAGCTGGGGCGGACCCGGGCAAGGGGTGGACCAAGGGCGCTATGACTGGCCGTCCTCCAACCACGGCATCAATGTCGACTACAAGGGTAATGTCTGGATCGGCGGCAACGGCCGCACCGCGACCAACGCCAAACTTGCGGCCGACGAGGCGCAAATGGCGGCAGCGGGCGGCGTGCACGACAGCATGGTGCTGAAATTCACGCAGTCGGGCAAGTTCCTCATGCAGATAGGAAAGCCGATGATGAGCAAGGGCTCCAACGACATTGCCAATCTACGGCTTCCGGCAAAAACGATGGTGGATCCTAAAACCAACGAGCTCTATGTTGCTGACGGCTATGGCAACCGCCGCGTGATTGTCTTCGATGCGGAGACTGGCCAATATAAGCGCCACTGGGGGGCTTACGGCAGCAAGCCGGACGACACCCAATTGCCGCCCTACAATCCGAACGATCCGCCTGCCAAGCAGTTCCGCACACCGGTCCATTGCGCCGAGCTTGCAAACGATGGACTGCTCTATGTCTGCGACCGTGTCAATGACCGCATCCAAGTCTTCAAAACCGACGGGACGTTTGTGAAGGAGGTCTTTATCGCAAAGAACACCTTAGGCGACGGGGCGGTTTTTGACATCGCATTCTCGAAGGACCCGGGTCAAAAGTTTATTTACGTCGCGGACGGATCGAACATGAAAGTCCACGTACTGGAGAGGGCTTCGCTGCGGACACTGACAACCTTCGGCGACGGTGGTCGCCAACCGGGACAGTTTTATGCTGTCCACAGCATTGCCACGGATTCAAAAGGCAACGTCTTCACCACGGAAACATACCGGGGCCAAAGGGTGCAGAAATTCCTGTACAAGGGCTTGTCCGCAGTAACTAAGATGGACCAAGGCACGGTCTGGCCAAAGACAAAATAGGTGCCGCCCCCCTCCGAAAGGCCGGCACCCATTCCTAGACCGAGCGACCCCTGATCCGACTCAGCCAAAAACCGGCCACGCCGAGACCAGAGAGGGACAGAATCCATCCGGCAGGTTCCGGCGTGACAAGAAAGTCATTGGAAAACGAGGCAAAGGAAGCTGTATTCCCCGCTCCAGTCTGCGTACGCAGCTTGATGTGGTTGACGACCAAATCCCCCCCGGAAACAGGGGGATCGAAAGCCGCCGTCCGGGTGATGGTGGATTGGGTTGCGGTTAACTCGTTGGTGAAGTCGAGCTCGCCGGAAAAGTAATTTGTGTCGAGGTAGACTCGCCGGACATTCGGATCGTTGCTGAATGTGCCATTGAGAGTAACGCCGGACAGGGTCATTCCTGCGGCACCCAAATTCGGTACCGGGCTCGTGAAGGTGTAGGAGAGATCGTAGCGGAGCTTCATCCCGTTGGTGACCGAAAAGTAGTTCGATGCGAAAAGCAACTGGGTGCCCAGCGGGGTGGAGGAGCTGGTTGATGCGGTGACCGATATGTTCACCGGATCGATGGTGACTTGATTGCCGGTGAGGACGACGAAGGTGAAGCCGGAGACCGTGGCGTCACCCAGGTTGCAGCCGTTTGCGAGATCCATATATTGGCGGAGGGTGCTCAGCGTGGAACAAGCCAGCGGGGCACCTTGGATTGCGGACACTCCGAATGCGGTCATTGCCGCTGCCAGAAATAGTCTTTTCATTGTGAAGGCCTTTCTTGTACACCCCAGTCTAGGAACTTGCGGGCATTCCGGGCAACCTATCTTTCGCCGCCAGCGCTGGCCTATCTTTCGTACCGAGACACCCGGAACCACCTGATTCCTGCACCCAGCGGAACTTGGATGTCATCTTAAAACGCGTGACGCCCCTGTTATCGACCGGAATCCCCCCGTCCCCCGTGCGCGCCTATTTGGAAGCCCGGCGTAGCCAAGTCCTGGCGGTAGCCGTGGCGCTCCTCATTGTGGTGGCGATTGCCGACTGGCTGCTGGAGCCGTGGATTCCCCTCAGGTTCTTCTACATCCTGCCCATTGTGATTGCTTCCGGCTCCTTGAGCAGGCTCGAGGTGGCCGTCTTCGCGGTCCTCTGCACTGTGATTCGGGCGTTCAGCAGTGGGGAGGAGCATGAAGCGGGGGAACTGACACGTGCGCTATCCCTAATAACCGCGTACGTCAGCACGGGATTGTTTGTGGGCGAAGTGCTGCGCAGCCACCGACAGACGTCCCAGCTAATGCGGCAACTCCAGCGCGAACAGCAAAAGCGGGAGGATGCCGAGGGCGATCTCATGGCCTTGGTCGCCAGCACGCCCATTGCGGTGCTTACCCTGGATGAGACGGGCAGGGTTCTTCATGCCAACGAGGCATCACACCGCTTAATTGGGTGCGACGAGGGGGAATTGATGGGGCAACCGGTCGATACCTATCTACCGGATCTACGGGATGCAGTGGTACTGGGAATGCGCCGGAAACTCAGGACATCCGCCCCATGCAGAGGGGTGAGCCGGAATGGCGACCCCATCCACGCACAGGCATGGTTCTCGACCTACGAGACCAATTCCGGGCGTCGACTGGTGGCCATCGTCGCAGACCTTTCGGAACAATTCCGGGACCGGGAGGAGTCCGAGCTGCAGCAGTCGATGGTGCATTCGCAGGCCGTGGTCATGGCGTTGGCGCATGAGGTGCGGAACCTGGGCGCGGCGGCCAATCTTCTGTATGGCCGGCTTTCCGCAGACCCGGCGCTGGCGCAAAACCGCGATTTCGTGGCACTGGGAACAGTACTGGGCAGTGTAGCCCAGATCGCGGCGCAGGAATTGCAGCCTCAGCATTCAGGTCCGCTGGAACGGGTGGCTTGGCGCGCCGTGACTGAGGATTTGAGGGTGGTGCTGGCTCCGAGCCTCAGGGACGAGGGAATCACGCTATCCATCGAATTGGAGCCCGGACTGCCGCAGGTCCAGGGTGAAAGCGTCGGTCTGCTGCAGGTGTTGCTGAATCTTGCGCGGAACTCGCGGCGCGCGCTGCCACAAGGCGGCGACATCCGGATCGAGGGCTACCGTCGAAACGAGAGAGTCATCCTGAGCTTCCGCGACACCGGTGCGGGAGTCCAAAGGCCGGAAGTACTGTTCCGCGCCTTTCAGCCCGGCTCCACGTCGACCGGTCTTGGATTGTACATCTCGCGTGCCATCGTTCGGAACTATGGAGGGGAGTTGCGGTACAGCGGCGGCTCGGAGGGCAGTTGCTTTGAGATCGACCTGCCCATCTGCGATCACGGAAGGAGTGGACTGTGACCCGAATCCTATTGCTGGACGACCACGTGCAGTTCCGCGAAGGGCTGACGAGCCTACTTACTGCGACCCGTGAGTTCGAGGTGGTTGCGGACGCGTCCTCTGTGGAAGAGGGATTGAGGGCCTTGGCATTGCATCCGGTTGACCTCGTGCTGCTGGACTACGATCTGGGTGGCAGTCTAAGCCTGGATTTCCCGGCAAGGGCGATAGCGGCGGGCTTCGAGGGACGACTGGTCCTGTTGACGGCAGGTCTGCCCGACAGCCATGCTGTGCTCGGACTGAGGTCCGGCATCACTGGCATTATCTTCAAGCAACAACCGTTTGCGTCCCTCCTGGAGGCGATCCGGCATGTGCTGGCAGGAAAAGTTTGGATCGACCAAAAGTATCTGAAGGCTCTTTCGGTGCAGGAGCCGCCACAGAAAGCGCAGCCCAACCCGTTGACCGACCGCGAGCGATCGGTTCTGGAATACATCCTGGAAGGGCTGACAAACAAGGAGATCGCGGGAAAAGTGGGTGCATCCGAGGCTGGGGTGAAGTCCACGCTACAGCAACTCTTCGAGAAAGCAGGCGTGCGCTCGCGTAGCCAACTGGTTCATTGGACGCTCTCACGGAACGGGTTGGGACAACGGTAAAGACTATCTGTCGCGTTCGGTAACGAGATCGGTCAGGGTGAAGAGCGCCCCCTGGTACGGATTGTCGGGGAATTCCGAGACGATCTCGCGTGCGCGGTCCGTGAACTGCTGTGCACGGTCGCGGGTGCGCTGGATGCCGTTGTGGCGCTCGACCATGGCGAGGATTTCCGAAAAGGCCGCGCGGTCGTAATTGCGGTCCTGCAGCGCTGTCTCGACCAGTGCGCGTTCTGCCGGGGTGGCTTGGTCCAAGGCGTAAACGAGGGGCAGGGTTACTTTCCCCTCCTTGAGATCGCCGCCGACCGGCTTCCCGAGGGTTGACTCGCGGGACACGAAATCCAACATGTCGTCGATCAGTTGGAACGCCATTCCGAGGTTCCATGCGAATTCCCCGAGCTTTTCCTCCAACTGCTGATCCGCACCGGCAGCGACGGCACCCAATTTGGCGCAGGCCGAGAACAGGCAGGCTGTCTTGCGGTCGACAAGTTCCATGCAATCGGCCTCGGTGATGCCGATGCGGCCGATCCGCTCCAGTTGCAGTAGTTCGCCCTCCACCATCAGCTGGGTGAGGCCGATGAGAAGATCCAGAACATGGAAATTCCGTTCGCGCAGCGCCACTTGGAACGCCTGCATGTAGAGCCAGTCGCCAGCGAGGACGCAAATGTGGTTTCCCCATTGGACGTTGGCCGAGGGGCGGCCGCGGCGGGTCTGCGCGACGTCGATGACGTCGTCGTGCACCAAGGTTGCCACGTGGAGCATTTCCACGACGGCACCCAACTGGACAGCCATGCTGTTTTCGCCACCAGCAGCATCGCCGCCGGCAAAACGCGCGGTCAGGAGCAGCAGAGCGGGGCGCAAGCGCTTGCCGCCGCTCTGTTGGAGGTATTTCGAAATTGTGGTTACGGTGTCGACGGAAGCAACCGACTCGGAGTCAATCACCTTCTCCACCAAGGCCAGATCGGCGCGGACGAGATCGAAAATCTCCGCCGCAGTTAGAACTTGGCCTGCCGGCTCAGTTGGCATGGGAACCACCAGTGTAGCGGTTCCAATTTCGTGGCCGCAAACAGAGGCCTTCGAAGTTGGCCGAAGCGGTCTCGGCGATGGCATCCGGGGTGGTTCCCCGGACGGCGGCCAGAGTCTTCACAGTCTCGGTAATGAAGGACGGCTCGTTGCGTTTGCCGCGCCAAGGGATGGGCGCGAGGTAGGGGGCGTCGGTTTCCGTCAGCAGCCGCTCGGCCGGGGTGATGCGGGCGGCTTCGCGCATGGTTTCAGCGGTCTTGAAGGTAATCACGCCACCGAAGGCGAGGTGGAATCCCAAGTCGAGGGCTTGGCGGGCTTGGTCGGCGTCCCCGGTGAAGCAGTGGAAGATGCCTGGGCCGTTCCAGTGTTCCTTCAATACGGCGATTGTGTCCGACCAAGCCTCGCGGGTGTGGATGACGATGGGGAGATCGAGTTCCCTGGCGATCCGTAGTTGTTGCACGAACACTTCCTTCTGGACGTCGCGGGGAGAGAAATCGTAATGGTAGTCGAGGCCGATTTCTCCCAACGCCACAACTTTATGATGCTGGCCCAGGGTGCGGAGATCGGAATAAGTTTCCGGGACGACCTTGGCTGCGTCGTGGGGATGCACGCCAACGGTGGCGGAGAACTGCGGGTAGCGCTCGGCCAGGCGGACCGCGCAGGACAAATCCGGAGGTCCGTCGCCGGTGCCGATGGCGAGCATGTGTTCCACCCCGGCCTCGGCGGCACGCGCGAGCACGGCGTCGAGGTCCTGGGCGAATTTTGCGCCATCGAGATGGCAGTGGGAGTCGATTAGACGCATTCGACTACTTGAGGCGGGCTCCCACAGGAATTTCTTCGGTGAAGCCTGCGAGGACGGGCTTGCCGCCTTCGAGCGAGGCCGCGACAATCATCCCGTTCGATTCAATCCCACGAAGCTTGCGGGGCTGAAGGTTGGCCACGATGACCACCTTGCGACCGACCATCTCCTCCGGCTTGTAGACCAGCGCGATACCGGCCACAATGGTCCGGGGCTCGGGCTCGCCGATATCCACCTTCATATGGAGAAGTTTGTCCGCACCCTTGACGCGCTCGGCGAACAGGACTTGGCCGACGCGGAGATCGACCTTGAAGAAATCGTCGGCTTCGATCTTTTCAGAGGGCGGGGCAATTGTTCCAACCGGCTCCGGCTCGACCGCCGCGACCGGGGTTTCGCGGCCCAACAACTTGTTCTGGCGGGCGGTTTCGACTTCTTCGAGAGCTTTCATACGTTCGATTGCTGGAATGGCGTCAATGCGGGGGAACACGGGGCCGATCTGGCCGATGGGCTGGCCGGGAACGAGTTGTCCCCATGCGATGTCGGCCATCTTCGAATGAGCCAGCGGCGCGGTGATTCCGAGTTGTTCACGGATCTTCTCGGTCGATTCTGGTATGACCGGGTGCAGCAGGGAAATGGCGATGCG
>CAIYDY010000290.1 GCA_903925015.1 uncultured Acidobacteriia bacterium | reverse complement strand
TGGCTGCAGTCAGAATGACGAACAACGCGAGTCCGCCGGAAGCGGTGTTAGCCAGTTTGGAGAGTCTTTGTTGCATGTGCATTTGATTGAGTTCTTTTAGGTTCAGTTTCGTGCGACTCCGAGAATAATATCACACCTAATCCACCCGGACAAGGCCTGCTTTACCCTCTTGTCAGGGCAGAATAGAAATGTCCTCCGCCCCGCAGAATAGAAATGTCCGGTTTTGGGGTTGGCTGCCCGGAAGCCGTGGTAGGTTGGACGGGTCCGAACGGGGTCGCGCCCGGACGGATCCCCAAGCCGATGCGACGGGGTTGGCTCCGGAAAGCAGTCGGTCGGAGCCCCCGGGCAACACCGGGGGCTCTTTGCTTTTCCTGCCTGGTGGACATGGAACTGCTTCTGGTGAAACTCCCGAGCAGAGGCTTGAGGGTAGGAAACGCGACGACGCCGGGCCGCAAGGCCCGGCTTTCCTTATGGATGCCGCCGCCGTCCGGTGGCTCTCGGAGCCCTCATTTGACGTCCGGCCCTCCCTGTCGGGTCTTGTCGAACTTCGCGGCCTTCCAGAGGGGCGTTCCGTCCGAGCCCATGATCCGGGCGTGCTCCCGTTTGGCGGCGTCGGTTGGCTTTGTCGGCGCGCGTTCCAACATTCCGGCCAGCCGGGGGGCCGGGGCCTGTTTGGGTTGCGGCTGCCGTTCCTCGACCGCCACGTAGGCATTCTTGAACCGGGCGTGCACCGTGCCGTCGAAACGGGCTTCGACACGGACCTGCCCGCCGCGCAGGCCGGGCCGCACATCCGCGCGCGCGATCTGGAAAAGGCGGCCCTGGAACCGGAAGGTGTAGTCGTTGGCGACCTGCCGGGTTTCCACCACGGCGAGGATGGCGTCCAGGTCGCACCCTTTCTCCAGAGCCCGGTGGGCGTCGGCCCCGTTGGCCGGTTCCACAGCCACGCTCCCGTTCCACCACGGGACGAACTCCCGCTCCAGGTACTCGTTGGCCCCCTCCATCGTGGACACCCCGGCCACACGCAGCCCCTTGACCAGCCTGTCCTGGGCCGTCTGGAAGCTTCTTTCCACCCGCCCCTTGGCCTGTGGCGAATGCGCCGTGATCCGCGCGATGGCCAGTTCGCCCAGCGCCCGCGTGATCTGGGTCGGCGGCAGCTCCGGCTGGTCCTGGTCGCGCGGGGCGTCGCGGGGATTCTTCGCGGACGTCTGGAACAGGCCGGCCTTGTCCGTGTAGAAGGCCAGCGGCCTGCCGTGCCGCTCCAGGTACAGCCGCAGAACCCCCATGTTGCATTCGGTCGAGTCGCGCGGCACGAACCGCGCCGTCAGTTGGCTGGTCGCGTCGTCCACCATGTGGACCAGGTACATCCGTTCGCCGCGTCCCTCCAGCCAGTCGTGGGTGCTCGTATCCCATTGAATCAACTCGCCCCGGCAGTTCCGGCGCTCCCTCCACTGGTGGACCGGACCGGCCTTGGCCCGCCGCGGCGTCCACAGGCCCGCGTCGGACATGATCCGGCGCACTCCTTCGCGGCCCAAACGGATTCCGTGTTTTTCCGCAAGGTACTCGCTCGCCAGCGTGGGGCCAAAATCCCGGTACACCTCCCGCGACAGGATCTCAACAACCTTGGCACCGACATCCCCGTCCGTCTTCCGGTTCGAGGGGCGTCCGCGCAGGCCATGCGGTACGGCCCGGTCGCCGTCCTTCTTGAGCCGCAGCAGGAGCCGCCGCACTTGCCGGGTCGTCAGACCCAGCTCCGTCGCCGCCTGCTCCTGGGTGATTGAGCCGCCTTCAGCCTTTCGTAACACAACCAGCCGGTCCCGGTCCCGCTGGCTCATGGGGAGTGTTTCCTGCTTCTTCACCCCACCAGCCTGGAGTTGTCAAGAGGACATTTCTACTCTGCGCAAACCGGACATTTCTATTCTGCTGTGACAGGCCTGCTTTACCCTCTTCGTGATACACTCATTTTTCCTATGAGAACCATCATATCGGCGGCTTTTGGTACCGAGATGCTGCGTTTGGGTGTTTGGCTGGTCCTGTTGATCGCGATCTTCGTTCCCATGGAGCGCTTCCGTGCACTGCATCCTAGGAGCCTTCTCAGAAGAGGACTCGGGACGGACTTGGCCTACTACTTTTTGAGCGGTTTCGCCCCAAAACTCCTTCTCACTATTCCGGTTGCCCTTCTAGTCGCCACCCTCCACAGAATGGTGCCTGCGGAGTATTATTCCGCAATGTCGGGTATTCCCATCTGGTTGCGCGTTCCGGTGGCATTGGCGGTGGGGGAGGTGGGCAGCTATTGGGGACACCGCTGGTCCCACGAGATCCCGTTCCTGTGGCGGTTCCACTCGATTCACCACAGCGCCGAGGAGATCGATTGGTTGGTCAATTCCCACGCACACCCCTTCGACATGTTCTTCGTTCGGTTCTGCGGCCTTGTTCCGATGTACGCCCTTGGCTTGGCCCAGCCAGCGGGTAACGGGCTTGATTTGGCCCCGGCCGTGGTCACTGTTGTGGGAACCGCTTGGGGATTCTTCATCCACGCGAACGTGAAATGGCGTCTGGGATGGCTCGAATGGGTGGTTTCAACCCCGGCTTTCCATCACTGGCACCACACCAACGATGGACCGGAGCGGATCAACAAGAACTACGCGGCGCTCTTGCCATGTGTGGATCGAATGTTCGGGACGTTGTATCTACCAGCCCAGCAGTGGCCCGACCGGTACGGGATCGACGGGAAGGTGCCCGCCGATCTGCCCGGACAAATTCTGCATCCGCTGCTGCCGGGCCCTACTCCCACCCGGACTGCCGACTAATACTGGCGCGCACGACCCGTAGGTCCCTGTCGGGCGTCTACCGCACCAAACACGGGCGCTTGTTATCGAACTTCCATTCGGGGATCAAATACTGCATAGCCACAGCGTCGTTCCTGGCCCCCAATCCATGCTTCAAATACAGTTCGTGCGCCGCCGCCAGGCGTTCCCGGTCGATGTCCACACCTAGACCCGGCCTGTCGGGAACGGTCAGCAAACCGCCTTGGATCTGGAACGGTTCCTGGGTCAGCCTTTGGCCGTCCTGCCAAATCCAGTGTGTGTCGATTGCCGTAATCTTCCCCGGTGCCGCCGCCGCCACATGCGTAAACATCGCCAGCGAGATGTCGAAGTGGTTGTTCGAGTGCGATCCCCAAGTCAGACCCCACTCATTGCACATCTGCGCCACCCGCACAGACCCAGCCATCGTCCAGAAATGCGGATCGGCCAGCGGAATATCCACCGAATGCAACTGGATCGCGTGCCCCATTTCCCGCCAGTCGGTCGCAATCATGTTGGTGGCTGTCGGCAACCCGGTGGCGCGCCGGAATTCGGCCATCACCTCGCGCCCGGAGTAGCCGCTTTCCGCGCCGCACGGGTCTTCCGCATATGCCAGCACGTCGCCGCGTCCCTTGCAGAGCGAAATCGCCTCTTTGAGTGACCAAGCCCCGTTCGGATCGAGAGTGATCCGCGCCTCGGGGAACCGCTCCGATAACGCTATGATCGCCTCCATATCCTCCTCGCCCCGCAACACCCCGCCCTTCAACTTGAAATCGTTGAAGCCGTAGCGTGCGTGGGTCGCTTCCGCCAGCCGCACGATGGACTCGGGTGTCAGCGCTACTTCATGCCGCAGCCTGCACCAATCATCCGCATTATTCGGGTCGGAGTCGTAGGGCAAGTCCGTCTTGTTCCGGTCCCCAACATAGAACAAGTACCCCAGGGCCTCCACCTGTTTGCGCTGTTGTCCCTCGCCCAAAAGCGCAGCCACGGGAACATTCAGGAACTGTCCGAGTAAATCCAGAAGCGCCGCTTCCAGCGCCGTCACCGCATGCACCGTGGTGCGCAAATCGAAGGTCTGGTTGCCCCGTCCGCCCGCGTCCCGGCTTGCAAACGCCGTGCGCACCGAATTCAGGATGTTGTTGTAGTTCCCGATCGACTGGCCAACCACCAGCGACCCGGCGTCCTCCAGCGTCTTGCGGATCTTCTCGCCGCCCGGCACCTCGCCCACACCGGTGCAGCCGCAGCTGTCCGTCAATATCACCACGTTGCGGGTGAAAAACGGGCCATGCGCCCCGCTCAAATTGAGCAACATGCTGTCGCGCCCTGCGACTGGGATCACTTCGATTGATTGGATGACAGGTGTGGTAGGAATTGGGAGCCTCGGAATCCCAAGTTTATCAATTCCCCGCTGACTGATTCTGGTACCACTTCAGCGTCGTGCCCGAAATGCACGCGATGTCCAGTTTCCCGTCCGCATTCAAATCCACCGCCGTACATGCCGCCGCGTTCATCCCGCCTTCGTCCAGCACCTGCTTGGTCCACGCCGGCGCATCACCCTTCCCGGCGCGGTAGAGGAACAAACTCTTCGACCCCTGGCGGAACCCGGCCACCACTTCGTCCCGACCGTCCCCGTCGAAATCGGCGGTCACGATCGTGTGCCCGTCCACCAACGAGTCGTCGATGGTCTGCCGTTTCCACCCCTTGCCCTCTTTTGTGTAGATGGACACTTGGTTGCCGTGCCAAGCCTCGATGGCCGCCAAAAAACGCTTCGTCCCCAGCCGCCCAACCGCAACGTCGCTCGACCCGCATTTCGGGCAGGCGCTCGGGTCGCCCTTGCTGATTTCGGTCCGGGTCCAGCCCTTCGCAGTCAATTGGAATAGATGGATTCCCGAAAAGCTCGCAGTCAAAATACTGTCGCGCTTGTCCTTCGGATTCCACTTCAGGATGGAGACCCCGTGCATCACACCCAGGTTCTCCGTCGAAACTGTCTCCCGCTTCCACTCCCCCGGCCTGTAAATCAGCAGGGGCGCGTTGTCCTGCGTATAGTTCGGCGGAGATGCCTTGGTCCCGGTCAACACCGCGTTCACGGCAACCTTCTTGCCGGAACCGTCCACATCTGCCCACCGCAGCCGGTGCGCCGTCGGAACCTCGTCGAATTGCCGCAGTTTCCACGGTTTCGTCGGATCTCCGTCATGGGACAGCACTCCGACCTTCCCGATGCTCTTTGACGCGTCGTTGGCGAATTCCCACGCCACTACGATTTCCGGAATCCCGTCGCCGTCCAGGTCCTCCGCCGCGCAATTGATCAGCCGCGGCAAGTTCACAGCCAGCACATGGCGCTCCCATGGCTTGTCCGCCGCACCCGGATTCTCGTACCAGGCAAGATCGGGCATGCCCGACGCGAGCGCGATCAGATCCGGCTTGCCGTCGTGGTTCAAATCGACCGCCACCACCTGGTAGCCGCCCTTCAGATCCTTGGCCAAAGTGTGCTCGGTGAACCGGATCGGCGTTTGTGCACGCAAAACCGTGCCGAGCAGCAAGAGGGCGGAACAGACAGATCGCATTGCCGTCAGTATATGCCGACCGTTACTTTTCGGCCTTCAGTACGCCCTTGGCCTTGGCAATCGGCAGCAGCGTCGGGTAGAACTGGACAAACGTGTTGTCCACCGCGCCGTTGGTTCCGTGGCACGCATAGCAGGTGGCCGTGCGTTCGAACGCCTTGCCTTCCGATTCCTCGCCCTTCGGGAAGCCGTAAAAAGTCCACGTGCCTTTTTCCTTGACTTCGACCTCGATGGCCGAGATGCCGGTCTGGAAATGGCCGCCCTTGTTGATCGACCCTTCGGAAGTGGCGTTGCGGATCTCCAGGACGAGCATGGTGTTGTCGGGCCAGTGCCCGGTGTCCACGAACGCCTTGTAGGCGGCGCGGGTGACGAAAACGTTGTCGAATCGTGGGGTGCCGGGCGTGGCCGCAGGCCCATACGTCATGCCGAGCCCGGAGCTGAGGAACACCCACTCCCGGTAGTCGGATGGAAAGAGCAACGAGCCGTTGGCTGCGTGCCGGGGTGTGTCACCCGTTTCGGCGGCGAAACAGGCAAGGGCAAAAATCAGCGATGCTGTGAATGTGATGGATGCGGACCGGCTGCGCGTCATCCTATAAATATAAACCGCTTGCCATGCCTGAACCGCAGCCTACCGCAGTTTCATCACGGCTCCCATTCGTCCATCACAACCATTTTCCATCGCCCAAAAATCCCCGCAACCCCAACAAATCATGGCTCATTGCTACCTCTTGCCGTCGTCGCGGTCGCGCCCCATGGTTCGTTTTCCACCCCCTGCCGCGCTAACCTCACCGTGCGATGAAAAACTTGACCCATACCTCCGACCCAACCCAAAAAGCACCCCGCACACGCTCACCATCCGCTTCCACTTTCCAGCCGGATCCGTCACCGTATCTGGTTCCCGGCATACAAATACGGGGTCGCCGAAACCTGGTTACCGTCCAGCAGTCTTCGCGGTTGCACACAGTGAGTGATCCAAGAGAAGTTCAGCCTCATCCGGTACAGGCTTAGCTCTCAGAATGCCTATTCCTGCGCACTTGCCGCCCTGGAATGCAATAGGCATGTAATCGCCACACGGTATACCTGCGAACTCGAATCTGCGGTCAACTCCCGTCGAAACTTCTGATGCTGCGATTCCGAACAGTTGCGCGAGATGAATTCGTACAATCCCGCTTGCACCTGCCCTTCGGCCCCGTATCGAGCAGGCTGGTACCGGCCCCTCCGAGTCCCAAGCGCCATTCCGACCACGATCACCTGATCACGCTGATTGATGTTCACAATCGCCTGATATGCAGCCCACTAAACCCATCCTTCGAATACGTCGCGAACGTCACCCCCACCACAGCATCCTTCCCATTAAGGTTTCCGCCGCGTCCCAGTCACCCGCTCCCTCCCCACCCTTTCCGGAAACAATGGAGTGGACCTTGATGCTTTTCAGGGGTTAACCTCTTCTATCGCTTTTGGGGTCCGCTCCACCCTCCCATCACGGCACATCCCAGCCCAAACCCAAACCCCACCCCCAAAAACCAACGAAGATCCGGAAACTCAGCCCCCACCGGCAAACACGGCGGGTCCACCACCGACACCACCGCATATGGCATTCCCGTTACTTTCTCCGGCACCATCACACCATTCGTCCCCTCCAGCGCGGCCACCCGGGCCTCCAACGCCCCGATCCGCCGGGTCAACGGGTCCGACGGAAACTCAGCCTCCGTCATCGCCTTCCCCTTGGCCGCATCCACAAACCGCGTCACCAGCATCTGCAACCCCGCCTGGGCCTTGAACTGGTCCGAATACCGCAGCGAAATCCGGAACACCACGTATTGTTCCCGCGAATAGCCCGGACGGTCCACCAAGTCGATCTCCACCGCCTTGCGCATAATCTCGATCACATCCTCCAGCGGCTGCGTCCGGCGTTCGTCCGCATACAGGTTCAGCTCCGGCCTCTGGATCAGATTCGACAGCGACGTCCGGCTCAGAATGTCGCCCTTCTGCCCGATGAAAAGGTTGACCAGGTCGTGGTGCATCCGGGCCGTGCCGCCAATGCTGTCCGGCTGCGCGAAAGCAATCACCGCGGTCGAGACATACCGGGGTGTCACCGCCAACGATGCCAGCCAACCCGCCAACAGCCCGGCCAGAGGCAATAAATAGATGGGTTTCCGCATCTCGTTGGACATATTCTTTCACAAATTTGCGCCGCCCGAACTCGCGCCTTCCGGACGTCCCCTGATGGGCAATTTGCTATCCTCTATAGAGAAGCTGGAGATTTCCTTTTTGACCCACCCCGAAGCACAGCCCGCCCTTACCGACCTCGCCACCTCCGAACTCGATCAGCACCACAACCAAGTGGTCCGCACCGAAATCGAGGAATTCCGTGCCAAGGCGCAGGACTACCTCGCCGGCATCGTCAGCGAAGACGATTTCCGTCCCTACCGTCTGCGTTTCGGCTGCTATGGCCAGCGCCAGGCCGGTGTCCAAATGATGCGCACCAAGGTTCCGGGCGGCATGCTCTCCGCAGCCCAGATGGACCGCCTAGCCGATGTTTCCGATTTCTGCGCCGCTGGCAAGGGCCACCTCACCACGCGCCAGAACATGCAGTTCCACTTCGTTCCGCTGGGCCAGTTCGCGGACGCCATGCACATGCTGCACGACGTCGGCATGACCTCCCGCGAGGCCTGCTACAACACCGTCCGCAACGTCACAGCCTGCCCGTACGCCGGTCTGACCCGCCACGAAGTATTCGACGTCCGTCCCTACTCCCAGCGCGTGGCTTATGCCTTCCTGCGCCGGAGCCTGACCGACGCGATGCCCCGCAAGTTCAAAATCGCCTTCGACGGTTGCACGGATTCCGACTGCACCCTCGCCGCCATCCACGACGTTGGTGCCAAGGCTGTGATGCGCGACGGCGAGCGCGGTTTCCGCCTCGTGGTCGCCGGCGGCCTCGGACCCCTTCCGGTCGAAGCCCGCGTCCTCGACGAATTCCTCCCGGCCGAGCGCATCGTCAACCGCATTGAAGCCGTCCTCCGCGTCTTCAACCAATACGGCAACCGCAAGAACCGCAACATGGCGCGCCTGAAATTCGTAATGCGCGAGCGCGGTTTCGACTGGCTCAAGGAAGCCATCGACAAGGAATACGCCGACATCCTCGCCAACCCGGAAAACGCCATCCCGACGCCCGATTCGGTGCCGGAGGGTTTCGGCGCGTTTACGGGCAACGTGATTCCGCTCGGCAACGGTGCCCAACTCCCGGTTGTCGGCAACCCCGGCCCCGGCGACAAGGCGTACGATCGCTGGCTGGAATCCAACATCCGGGAACAGAAGCAACCCGGCTACGCCATGGTCATCGTCAAAGTGCAGCAGGGCAACATGACTTCGGCCCAGATGCGCGGCATCGCCACGATTGCCCGGGAAGCCGGTGACGGTTGCCTGCGCGTTACGGTGGAGCAAAACCTTGTACTCGGTTTCGTCCAGTTGGCGTTCCTGCCGCGCGTGTACGCGGCACTCAAGGAAATCGGCTTGGAGGCATCCGGTGCCCGTGAAATTCAGGATGTGGTCACCTGCCCCGGTGCCTATTCCTGCAATCTCGCCCTGACGAAGTCCATGAACCTCGGCGATGCCTGCGAAGCTGCTGTCGTCGGCTACGACGACCCCGCTCTCCGCGACCTCCAGATAAACATCAGCGGTTGCCCCAACTCCTGCGGCCAGCACTGGACGGCGGAAATCGGCTTCTACGGCAATGCACGCAAGATCGACGGCAAGGAAGTCCCGCACTACCAGATGCTTCTCGGCGGCGGCTACGACGATGCCGGTGTCATGCGTTTCGGCCTGCAGGTCATGAGCCTGCCCGCCCGCCACGCCACCATCGCCATGACCCGCGTGCTCGACCATTACAAGGTCAACCACGTGAAAGGCGAAACCTTCCGCGACTATGTGATGCGTTACAAGATCGAGTTCTTCAAGAAGGAACTGCTGTCTGATCTGGCCAAGCCGTCCCCGGACAATCCCGAGATGTTCAAGGATTGGGGCGACGAGGACAACTTCTCGCTGCAACTGGGCCGCGGCGAGTGCGCCGCGTAGTCTCGATAACGACGTGATTGAATCCCGCGCTACGGGTGACTCGGAGCGCGGGATGTTCTTGGCGGTTGTGGATCCAGGTCGCAGCAGGTTGTCTGAGGACCCCGCCTGCGAGGCTACCCCGACTTTTCAACCCGCAAACCCGGCCGGGAAGCCAATTTCGCCACTCCTCCAGCCGTAACTCCCTGAATCCGGTACAACTCCACGGACTCCAGCGAATCCATTCCTGCGAGAATCTCCAAACTCGCGTCCGTAATCCCGGTCATCCCGGCGTAGTAATACTTCAAGCGCAGTCCGGCAATCCACCCCGTCGCAACATCCGTCGTATCCCGGCAGTACATGCAGAGCAGCCGCTCCAAGCCGTCGCACTCTCCCACATGCCGGAAGCCTGCGTCCGAAATGCCAATCGACGTCAATTCCCGCAACGCCGGAAATTCAGGCAATCGTGACAACGCTGCGTCATCCACATTCCGGCACCCAACCCCGAGCGCCTGCAAGGTAGCAATCCCTGACAGCGCCGAGAATCCCTGCCCAGTCAGATTCGGACATTCCCGACCCCAAAACCGTTCCAACGTCCGCGATCGTCCCAGCGCCTCGAATCCCTCATCGCCTGCCACCGCGCTTTGCGCCCGTAGATTCCGAAGGCCGGGAATCGCAGCGAAATGCGCCATCGCGGCATCATTGCTCAAATCCCCGTCGCAGCCGAGCGTCGTCAACCGGGGCATGTGGGCCAGCACCCCGAAGCCTTCGGGCGTAATTCCCGTGGAATGCCAGAAAAGGTCCAAATCCTCCAGCGCGTGCATTCCAGCGATGCGCTGAAGGCCGCTGTTGGTATAGGGTCCATCAATGAGGAGGCGCGTAACAGGAAACTCGGACAAACCCGTAAGGCCCGCGTCGGTGACGAACCGCCCGGTACTCAACTGCCGCAGTGCCGATTTCCCCCGCAATCCCGAGATCAGCCCGTCGCCGGTTGGCGTACCCATCACATTGACGATCTCCAGCTCCGGGCAGGCCGTCAGGTTGGCCACGCCCGCGTCAGTAACCCCCTGCTGCCACGGCATCTGAAAATTCCGAAGACCTGGGAACCGGCGCAGGTTCTGCAACCCCGCATCCGTAACCTTCCCTTGGTATCCGCCGATATTTAGTGTGTGCAGTTCCGGTGCGGGTCCTAGCTCCCGCAGACCCTCGTCGGTCATCCACCCGTTCGCCTGAACTGCGCGGAGGTGCCGTTCGCGCACAATCCCGGCTGCTTCCATCCAGTCCTGACGCGATAGTTCCCGAGTCAGGACAAGCGTATTGTCCGCCGTGACCGAAAACCTTTCCAAACTACTCGGCCGCCCGGTTTTCAGTTTCCTACCCCGCCTTGGCCTTGCGTCCCCGCTTGGCTACCGGCAACTCTTCCGCAGCCTCCAGTGCCCCGCCCGACGCGGTCGCCACCATCGGCGGTTTCCGCATTTCGAGGCTCTTCCGCAGCGCCTCCATGATGTCGATCACCGGAGCCATGTGCGTTTCCGGCGTGGCCATCACCTCCTGGCCCGCCACCTTGGAGTCGATCATCTTCCGCAGATTGTCCCGGTAGGCGTCGGAGTACTTCTCCGGCTCGAACTCCCCGGCCAGGCTCTCCACCAACATGCGGGCCAGTGCCAGTTCCTTGTCCTTCAGATTGGTCGCGTCCACACGGAACTCGTCGGTCCGCCGAACTTCATCGGCATAGTACATGGTGTGCAGCACCATACCCCGGCCGCCCGGACGCAGCACCACCACATGCTCGCGGTTGTGCATGGCAACCTTGGCGATCCCGAAATACCCGGTCTCCCGCAACGTTTCGAACAGCAGCGAATATGGCTTCTCGCCACCTTCGTCCGGTGCCATGTAGTACGAACTCTCAAGAAAAACGGGATCGACCGAATCGCCCTTGACGAACTCCTGGATCTCCATCACCTTGGCCGTCTTGGGTGCGACCTTCTTGATGTCCTCATCGTCAATCACGACGTACTTGCCCTTTTCGTCGTAGCCCTTGACGATTTCGCTTCTCGGGATCGGTTTGTCCTCCGCCGCGCAGAAGGTTACCTGCTTGATCCGGCTCCCGTCGTGTTTGTGGAGCTGGTTGAAACCGATGCTTTCACTGCGCGCCGCCGTGAACAGCCGGACCGGAAATGAGACCAGTCCAAACGTGAGATGCCCCTTCCAGATGCTCGTCGCCATAGTAGAGCTATAACATGGAAGGGCGAACATTTCCAAACCTTTATGCATTTGGAGGAATACAGCCGCAAACGCGACTTCGCCAAAACCCCCGAACCACCGCCCGGCGGCGTGGACGACGCACCCAGGCGCGTGGGCAAATTCTTTGTCCAGCGCCACAACGCCTCCCATCTGCACTATGATTTCCGCCTCGAAATCTGCGGAGTTTTGAAATCCTGGGCGGTTCCGAAAGGCCCCACTCTCGACCCGACAGCGAAACCCTTCGCCGCGCTCGTTGAGGACCACCCCCTCGAATACGGTCCCTTCGAAGGCAATATCCCGGCCGGCAACTACGGTGCCGGCTCCGTCATGCTCTGGGACCGCGGCCATTTCGAACTCATCGGCGAGGACGACGCCCCCACCCAGCTGGAGCGCGGCGACCTCAAATTCCGTCTCCACGGGGAGCGGCTCGGCGGCACCTGGGCCATCGTGCGCATGAAGACGAAAACGTCCAAAGGCACGGAATGGTTGCTGATCAAGAAGAAGGACGAGGCCTCGAAACCCGGTTGGGATCCCGAAAACCACGCCACCAGCATCCTCACCGGCCGCACCCAGGATCAAATTGCGGCAAACGCCCCGCCCGTTGGCGCGCCCAAAGTCGAGCCGAAACTCGGCAAGGCCCAGCTACCACCGTTTTTCGCCCCGATGGGGGCCAACATCACCGACAAGCTCCCCAAAGGCCCCGATTGGATCTACGAAATCAAATGGGACGGCGTCCGAGCCCTGGTCTACATCGACCACGGCAACCTTTCGATCCTGACCCGCAACAACAACCGCTGCGAGCGCCAGTATCCCGAACTCCAGGTCCTGCCCCACTACATCGACGCCCGCCAAGCGGTCCTGGACGGCGAGATTGTCGTGCTGGACGACAAGGGCGTGTCGCAGTTCGAGCTGATTCAGCCCCGCATCCACACCTCCGATGGACATGCCATCGCCCGGATGGCCGAGCGCCGCCCTGCGCTCTTCTATGCCTTCGACTTGGCGCATCTGGACGGCCATGATCTCCGTAGGCTCCCGCTTTCCGAGCGCCGCGCGAAACTTGCCGACATCCTGAAGCCTTTTCCGCTTCTCCGTCTGTCGGAAACCTTTCCCGCCGATGGCGATGACCTTTTGGAGGCCGCCCGCGCCACTGGTTTGGAGGGCCTGGTCGCTAAGCGTCTCAGCAGCGCCTACGAATCCAAGCGCAGTTCCGACTGGCTCAAGCTGAAATTGGTCACCGAGCAGGAATTTGTCATCGCGGGTTGCACTCCGGGCGAACGCGATACCTTCGGCTCCCTCGCCGTAGGCTATTACGACGACCATGGCGACCTGGTCTACGCCGGTAACGTGGGAACCGGCTTCACCGAAAAGACACTGGCCGAACTCTGGGCCAAGCTGCAGCCTTTGGTCACCCCCAAGAAGCCGTTCGTACGGGGCGACAAGATTCCGAAGGGCACGATCTGGGTGGAACCCGTCCTAACCGCGCAACTCAAATTCGCCAACTGGACCGGCGACGGCAAACTGCGCGCACCCGTGTATCTTGGCCTGCGCAATGACAAGGCCCCGATTGAAGTCGTCAAGGAGACACCCGTTCCGGTCGTCTCAACCACGTCGAAGCTGACCAATCTCGATAAAATCTACTTCCCCGAAAACGGGTACACCAAGGGTGACGTGATCCAGTACTACGATACGGTCTCATCCCTCATCCTGCCGCACTTGAAGGACCGCCCCCTGTCACTCAAGCGCTATCCCAACGGCATCCACGGCGAATACTTCTTCCAGAAGAACACGCCGGACAACTACCCCTCCTGGCTGCGGACCGAAATCGTCGATAACACCCGCTACATCATCTGTAACGACAAGGCGACGCTGCTGTACCTCGCCAACCTCGGTTGCATTGACCAAAACCCGCTGATGAGCCGAATTGGTTCCATCGAATCCCCCGACTTCATCC
>CAIYDY010000289.1 GCA_903925015.1 uncultured Acidobacteriia bacterium | reverse complement strand
TAGCTATTTCGGGTACCACTCCAAAATACGGACTTCGACCCCGGAATCCTTGAGGCCGGCCTCGAAAGCCTTCAGGTCGGAACCCCGGTGGTGGTACGGATACACCACGGCGGGATGGAACGCCTTCACCGCCGCGGCCGCTTCCTGCGGTGTCATGGTGAAAGGCAGGTTCATGCAAACAAAGGCCGCATCGATATTCTTCAAGGCCAGCATCTCCGGCACGGCCTCCGTGTCACCCGAAAAGTAAAACCTCTTGCCCCCGAACGTAAGAACGTAGCCGTTTCCCCGGCCCTTGTCGTGGTACAGCTGCCCGGCCGAAGGTCCCCGTGTCAAATTGTAGGCGGGGACAGCCTCGATCGTCCAGCCTTCCCAAGTTTTCGATTGGCCGTTGGGAATCGAATTCACGATGTCCATCTTCTCGACAACGGCGGGAGGCCCGAAAATGACGGTACCCTCGCGCTTGATCTTGTCAATATTCGGCTGCGACATATGGTCGCCGTGGATGTCCGTGATCAGAATCATATCCGCCAGAGGCATGCCCTCGATCTTGCCTTGCGCAGGATCGACATAGATGATCTTGCCCGCGGCTTCGATCATGACCGTTGCATGCTGGACCGCTGTGATCTTGACCGGGCCTGAGGCCGTCTCAAAGGTCTCGACGGCCTGGAGCCGTGCGGCGCAAACGATGAGCAGGAAAAGCAATTGCTTCATGGCCCCATCCTACCGCAGGACCGCGACGGCACCGGGCGGCACGATATCCTTGCCAAGTGGGCAGAATTCCCCGTGTTGCGTTCTTCACCGACACCTTCGAAGAGATCAATGGCGTTGCTCTCACCAGCAGGCAACTGACGGATTTCGCCAGGAGGCACGACTATCCATTCCTGTGCGTTCGGGGTGGACCGGAGATGCGGGAATGGACCGAGGGGCCCATTCGCCATATTGAGGTAAAGCGCGGTGCCCTCGCATTCGAACTAGACAAGGGCTTGCAGCAGGACCCGATGCTCTGGATGCAGGCACCACGGATTGGCCAAATCCTCGAAGAATTCAAGCCCGACATCGTCCACATCGTCAGCCCCGGCGATGTCAGCCTGATTGGACTCCAGCTCGCCAAGCAGATGAAATTGCCGCTGGCGATTTCCTGGCACACCAACCTGCACGATTTCGGCGCGATGCGCTTGGACCGGGCAATTTCGTGGGCACCGGACCCGGCACGCGAGTCCGTCTCCTCGGCCACTTCGACGGCCATCCTCGCCATCGTGCTGGCGTTTTACAAACTAGGGGACGTCCTCTACGCACCGAATGACGAGCTGGTCCAAATGATCCACGAGCGGACCGGCAAACCCGTTTTTCTGATGAAACGCGGCATCGACACAGAGCTTTACAACCCGGTGAAGCGCAATGCGAACGATGGGATTTTGCGTCTTGGATATGTGGGGCGTATCACCCCGGAAAAGAGCGTGCGGTTTCTCCGGGAGCTGGAGATCGGACTCCAACAGGCTGGCGTGCCCCCGTTCAAGTTCACCGTGATCGGCGATGGCAGCGAGTTGGAATGGATGCGGGATAACTTGGAGTCCGCCGACCTGCCCGGCATCAAGCGCGGCGAAGAGCTGGCCGATTGGTACGCCAACATGGACGTTTTCGTTTTCCCATCGCGCTCCGACACCTTCGGCAATGTGGTGCTGGAGGCATTTGCATCGGGAGTACCGGCGGTCGTGACGGACTCCGGTGGTCCGAAGTTCATCGTCCGGGACGGTATTTCTGGCTACGTGGCGGCGTCCGGGGCCGAGTTCATTGAACGGGCGGCCCGGCTGCTGAAGAATGCCGACCTACGCCGGAAAATGGCCGCAGCAGCCCGGGAACAGGCATGCGCGGAATCCTGGGATGCGGTCTTCGACAAGGTGTACGAAGCGTATTTGACAGGCATCGCGGCCCGGTCCGCCATGGACCGGGGAGCAGTATAGGGGTCGCCCGGAACTAGACCGTGAAGCCGAATGGCTCCCGCAAGCCCTGCTTCACATTTGCCGAGAGGGTCCCGACGCCTTCGATCCGCGCGCGCACCGAATCGCCAGGCTTGATCCGCGCACCCTTGGGGCATCCAGTGGAAATAATGTCGCCGGGGTGCAGCGTGAAGAAATCGCTGTGGAACGAGACAAGTTTCATCGGGCGGTGCTTCATGTGGTTGACAAAGTCACGCGAACAAATTCCGCCATTGTGTTCCGTGATCACTTCGAGACCCAGAACATCCGGCACCTCGTCGGCGGTGACGATCACCGGGCCGAAGCTGAAGAATGTGTCGATGCTCTTGGAGCGGGTCAAGTAGCGCGGGTTCTTGCGCAGAACATCCAGCGCAGTCAAATCCAAGGTGGTGGTGTAACCGTAGATCACCTCCGGTGCCTTGTCTTCCGGAACGAAACGGCAACTCCGCCCGATGATGACTCCGAGTTCACCCTCGGCGTCCACGTCGTCTGAAACCTCGCTTGGCGGCAGGAAGATATCCCCGCCCGGCTGGAACATGCAGGACGCGGGCTTCATGAAACTGCCCGGTTCCTCCGGCTGCACCGCATCGATATCTTCCGCATGGGATTTGTAGTTGAGACCGATGCACCAAATCTTGGGTGGCACGGCGTAAGGTAACCGGGGCTCCACCTCGGCGAGGGAAATCGGACGAACACCCTCGACTGGAATCTCCCGGATATCCTGCCGGATAATCTCGAGCAGGTTGTTCGGCACGCGCAGGTCGTACCGGGCGTTGATTTCCAGCACCGGGGCCACGCCCTCGGGTGTCAGGACGCCGGCGTGGTCCTGCCCGGCGTAGCGGAATGTCATCAGTCGCATTTAGAGATCATGATATCGAACGGGCCATGGCACAATATAGGGAGCCATGAGCGCAGCTCCGATTGACCTCTCCATTGACTTTGATGCCCCCCTCGCCAGCACCGGCGTGGACCTTTTTGCCCGCATTGACAACGAAACGATGGAGCAGCAGTTGCTGCAATCCGGCGTCGTCATGACGACCATTGACGGTGTGATCAACTGGGGCCGCAAAAATTCGATCTGGCCGATGGCGTTCGGGCTGGCATGCTGCGCGATTGAAATGATGTCGATGTCGGCCTCGCGTTACGACATTTCGCGCTTTGGCGCGGAAGTTTTCCGCGGTTCGCCCCGGCAGAGCGATCTCATGTTCATCGCCGGTCGCGTCTCCAACAAGATGGCCCCGGTCATCCGCCACTTGTACCAGCAAATGCCGGAGCCGAAGTGGGTGATCTCGATGGGTGCCTGTGCCACCTCGACGGGCGTGTTCAACAACTATGCGCTGATTCCGGTCAACCAAGTCATTCCAGTTGACGTCTTCGTACCCGGCTGCCCACCCCGCCCGGAACAGCTGATCCACGCCGTGATGATGCTGCAGGAGAAGATCGGCAACTCCGCAGGTGCCACCCGCCAAGCGCTGAACCTGTAATTTATTTGGAATTGCGACGGGCCGCTAGCGTTTGGTACGGGGGATCCGGGCGCAGTTCCAAAAACTGCGGCTCGTTTTGAATTGCACCCAACGGGTAACCACCTTCCACTGCCTTGGTAAGGGCTGAGAAGGCGGCCTTCCTTTCACCTGACACTTCATAGGCCAGTGCCATTTCAAAAAATGCGCTGGCATTTTTATTGGGATCATGCTCCAACTCCGTTGGAAGGGTCTTCACCTCGGCTGTTCTGCCGGACATTGCCAATACCTGAGCCCCGAATTGGTGGAGGTGTTCCGATTGGGCCCACAGGACGGCGGCGGAGTCCAAGTCGACCTGCGACGCCAATTCCTTCGCGAGACCCGCCTCACCAAAGAACTTCGGCATCCGCATATAGCAAGGGTATTGGAAGTGATTGACGTGCCCGGGCTCTCGGCCATCGTCATGGAGCTGATAGAGGGCAACGTCATGATCGACAATTCCGGCTCGGTGAAGGTTCTCGACTTTGACCGGGATTTCGCCGTTCAAGCGGAAATCGATGCTGGCGACGATGTCTGCGATTTTACGGGAACCCGTGCGGCCTTTGCGGGGCATGCGGGTCGAGTTTTCAGAGGGGTTGCGGAGGTGTTGCCGGGTGTTTGGCGAAAGATCGACGACATGGATACCGTGATGCTATGATGCGGCCATGCGTACGACACTGGAGATCGATGACGACGTGATGCTCGCAGCAAAGGATATGGCACGGCTCAAGAACCAAGGTGTCGGCCGGACACTGTCCGAGCTGGCTCGGCGTGGCCTTCAGCCTGATGTCGCTCCAGTCCTAGAGGTTCGCGATGGCATACCGGTGTGGATACACGGCCCCGGTGCAATCGTGGTGACCAGCGGGTTGGTGCGGAATCTGGCGGACGAACATGATTAGTCTGCTGGACGTGAATGTTCTCGTAGCGCTCCTAGATTCGGCTCACGAGCATCACGCCGCAGTAGTGCCGTGGTTCCGTTCCAGCGCGGCAGTCGGGGGATGGGCGACTACACCCATCACGGAAAATGGATTCGTTCGCGTCGTCTCCTACGTGAACTATCCGAATCTGCGATTGACTCCGGGCATGGCGAGTGCCGCCCTCGGCCAACTGAAAGCAGCCTTCGCGGCAACCCACAGCTTCTGGCCTGCAGATATCAGCTTGTGCGACAACACCCTTTTCGACCTCGGAGTATTGACCGGAGCCCGACAAGTCACCGACGCCTATCTCGCGGGCATTGCTTTTAGCAGAGGGGGTCGTTTGGCAACCTTCGATGGCGGCATACAATGGCGCGCCATTCGCGGGGCCAATGCTGGACTGGTAGAACGACTCGGAGTGTAATCAAACTAGAAAGACGTAATTGCAACAGATGAATCGCTTGGACCACCATTCACAGTCCGCATTCACGGATGGCGGTCTTGAGAGGGGGCACGTGACTTCGGCACAAGAGCGGGACCCGGCCGGATGGCCGCCCGGCCCGGACCTAGCCCGCGAGTGAACGGTAATCAGGACGAATGGGGCTCACACCTCGATTCTGGGCAGTAATGCTTAGAATGCCGTTAGCGTCGATATCAAAGGTGATTTGGATTTTCGGAACACCACGCGGGGCTGACGGAATGCCAGCTAGGGAAAATACTCGTAGCAACAGGTTGTCCTTCGCGATAGAGGCTTCTCCTTGGAAGGCCCTGATTTCGACCGAAGTCTGGTTGTCCGCTGCCGTGGAGAAGGTTGCGCTCTTGGTAACGGGGAATGAAGCATTGCGCCTGATGATCCTGGTGAAGGCACCGCCCTCCGTTTCGATGGCGAGCGACATCGGGGTTGCGTCGATAACGAGAACGTCCCTCACGTCGCCACTCAAGACGCTAGCCTGTATGGCCGCACCAATCGCCACGGCCTCGCAGGGATTCATGCGCGTGTTGGGCTCTTGGTTGAAGACTTCCCTGACGATAGCCTGAACGCGCGGAATGCGGGAGGATCCGCCGACCAGCACAACCTGACCTATCTTGGCGGGCGTGACCCCAGCATCGCCCATAGCCCGTTCGCATAGATCAACCGAACGCTGGAACAGGTCCTCGCACATCTGGCAAAATTGCGGACGAGTGAGTCTCATGCTCAAATGTTTGGGACCAGCGATGGTAGCTGCAATGAATGGCAGATCGATTACGGCTTCGGGCAGCGTGGACAGGTCGATCTTGGCCGTTTCCGCCGCTTCCTTGAGCCGCTGGAGTGTCATTTGATTTTCCGAAAGATCGATGTTCTGCTCAATCTTGAACCTAGAGAGCATCCAGCTTACGATGCGCTGGTCGATGTTGTCGCCGCCGAGTTGCGCATCGCCGCTGGTTGATATCACTTCGACCACTCCATCGTCGAGTTTGATTATCGAGACATCAAAGGTTCCGCCGCCGAAATGGTAC
>CAIYDY010000288.1 GCA_903925015.1 uncultured Acidobacteriia bacterium | reverse complement strand
GTGTGTATGGTTTGAACGGCGTAAGAAGTGGTGAACTTGTTGAGTTCGAAAGTGGTGTAAAAGCCATTGCGCTTAACCTGGAAGAAGATAATGTGGGCGGGGTGATGGTGGTGGCAAGGTCGTCCATGGCAAACGAGGCACCAGTGGGTGCGCCGGTGATGACGATTTTGGCGATGAGCGTGGTCGAAGTTACGGAGAGCTTTTCGTTGGGGGAGGAACCGGTGTCGCCCGTGGCGAGGGTGTTGTTGGTGGTGGGAGAGGTGGTGTTGGCGATTTGGGTGCCGCCGGCGTCGAAGGCTGCTATGGTGACGGCTGCGGAGTGGGTGAAGTAGGCGGTAAAGGTATTGACGGATGGGGTGAGGAGGATGGTGACGGGACCGGTGGAGTCTGAGAGGACGTTGGAACCGGAACGTGCGGGGAAGGCGAGTTCGTTGAGTGAGAAGCCCGAGGCGAGGGTGACAGCCTTGGAAAATGACAGGCCGGTCAATTGGTTGGTGACGGCGTCACCGTCTGTGAGCGCGTCGAAATTGGCGGTCGTTTGGGCGAGCACGGGGGCTGCGGTTAGGGCGCAGAAAAAGAGCGAGGTGGCGGTTGTGTTTCGACGCGATGGCACGCATCCCTCCCGGTTCAGACAGTATAGCTATGTTCGGCTAGTCTTTGCAAGACAACGGAAAACTCGTTCCATGGAATAGTTTCTTTATCGATGGGTGGAGACTGTTTTCCGATTGTCACAAAGCGGTTTATGGGCAGGCACTACTTATTCGGCGAGGGGAAGTTCGGCTTTGGTCTCGGATTGGACGAAGATCGTTTGGGGGCTGGCGCGGCGGGAGGTGCGGTTATGGCAGCCTGGAAAGGCTGCCGCAGGCAAGAATGCCTGCCCTACATCGTTTTTGGGAATGCAACGCGAGGAGGCGGTCACGGGGGATTTTCGACTTTATTTGGCTTGTTTTGTTGGGGTTGGGAATTTTTTGGTGCGGGAGGGGGCGGGCGGGGTGGTATTTGTTTGGCGGGATGAGTTGGCCATACATACATGCCGGGGAGCCGGCGACGATGTCGGTGCGGGTGAAGGTTCCGGGCTCGGTGCGTCCGGCGGACGCGCGGGGGATGGACGGGGCCGAGTTTGCGCGGGCCAAGTTGGGATTCCAGGCGGACGAGCGGCAGGCGGAGGTACTGCGGTCGGAGGCGAAGAGGGGGATTCTGAATTGCTCGCGGCAGTGGGGGAAGTCGACGGTGGGGGCGGCGATGGCGGTGCGGCGGGCGATGGCGAAGCCTCGCGGGGTGATCCTGGTGGCGGCGCCGTCGCGGAGGCAGTCGGCGGAGATGGTGGAAAAGGCGCGGGAGATGGCGGAGCGGGCGGGGATACGGGTGCGGGGGGACGGGAAGAACCGGGATTCCCTGGTGTTCCCGAACCGGTCGCGGATTATTGCGCTGCCGGGGAGGCCGTCGACGATCCGGGGGTACGCGGCGGCGCTGGTGCTGATCGACGAGGCGGGGTACGTGGACGACCGTATGTACGAGGCGCTGCGGCCGATGCTGGCGGCGACGAAGGGGGATTTGTGGATGATGTCGACGCCGAACGGGCGGCAGGGGTTCTTCTACCGGACGTGGGCGTTTGGCGGCGACCGGTGGCATCGGGTGAGGGGTCCGGCGACGGAGAGCGAGCATTTGGACCAGAAGTTTTTGGAGGAGGAACGGGATGTGCTGGGTCCGGTGCGGTTTCCGCAGGAGTATTTGTGCGAGTTTACGGAGACCGAGGGGGCCATGTATGACCGGGAGATGGTGAGGCGGGCGGTGGATACGGGGTTTGGGGCTTTGCGGATTTAGGGGGGGCACTCCAAGCAAGTGGGGGCGGCTGGCGCGCCGAACATCCGGTTATGGCCGCCTGGAAAGGCGGCTGCAGGCAAGAATGCCTGCCCCACAAGGCGGAACTTTCTTGTTATCAGCATGTTGGAGATTGGGTTGGAGGAAAGGGAGGAGGGGAGATGTATTACGTCGGGGTGGATTTGGGACAGAAGCGGGACCATACGGCGATTGTGGTGGTTGAGAAGCTGGAGGCGCACAGGCCCTGGAATTCGGTGGAGTTTCTGGGTCTGCGGGTGCGGCTGGCGGAGCGGATCGCGCTGGGGACGCCGTACACCGCGGTGGTGGAGCGGGTGCGGCGGATTGTGAGAAGCCAGGAACTGGACGGCAACTGCATTCTAGCGGTGGACGCGACCGGTGTGGGCACTCCGGTGGCGGACCTGATGCGGCGGGCCGGGATGGGGTGCGAGATTTCCGCGATTTCGATTACGGGATCGGGAAAGCCCGTGCTCTCGGGCAATGTCTGGAATGTTCCGAAGGTGGATCTGTGGGGAGCCCTGGCGGTGGTGCTGGAGCGGGATGAGATCAAGTTTGCGCACGACCTGCCGACGATTGGGGCTCTGACGAAGGAGCTGGAGGAGTTGCAGTTGGCGACGGGGTCGGCACGGGCGGGACAGAAGGATGATTTGGCGATGGCGTTGGCGCTGGCGGTTTGGAAGGCGAGTCGACACGGATTCGGGATCACCGGCGGCGGGGAGTCGGTATCGCACTATGACGCGGTGTTGAAATTCCATTGCCGGATGGGGTAGGGCCGGAGTTGGGGTGGTGTCCGCGACTGTCCAGAGCGTCAGCATGTCCAACCATCCAGAACGTTGTGCCAAACACAGTTGCCCCCAACGGCTCACCCCTGCCCCAGACCGATTGAATCAAAACTCGGGCGCCCGGAAAACGCGGTCACAGTTCTTAGAAATATTTTTACTTACATGATTCCAAAGAACTTAGACCACACCAGGCAACCCATCCGGAGCCATTTCGGATACCCGCCGCGCTACCTTGGGGTCACGAAGAACGGCGCGGCCACCCTGGGCGGGGTAGGCGGGCCGGACTTCCCCAAAGCTCGTCCGCTTCTCCTGGCGGACTTGAGCGGCTCCCCCCGGTGCACTTCGGTGCGTACGGCAGGCTGGTTACCTGCTGTCCGGTCCTTCTTTGGCGGGAAGGATCGTCATTCCAGCCGGGGGGAGCATCCCCACTTCCCCGTCCTACGGGTTGTACCTCAGAATCAAATCCCGCACCTTCAAATACCACTCCGAGCCGAACTGCGGGTAGACAAACGGTGTCCACGACATCCAATTGAGTTCCGGCGAGCGGAATCGCAGACTGTCCGCCAATGCCATGTCCTCGGCGGCATTCCGCTGGATCAAGTCCCCCAGACGCAGGATTCCGAAAGGCAATCGCGGCGGTAGGCCGTTCTGGTGGAGCAGAAGTTGCAGGCGGGCAGTCTCGCTGGCGGGCGATTCGAGGGGTGCCAGCATGCTGCCCCGCTGCAACCCGCCCATGTCGGGCACCAGCGGCGCAACAACCCTGACCTCCATCGGTGCCACCAGCCAATTCCCGATCTTTAGCAATGCCTCCACCCGCACCCGGCGTGGCGGCGTTCCCGGCGGCACCCAGATGTCGAACACATAGCAGCGCGTCGTCTGGCCGGGCCACATCGACGCCAGTTCCGGCATGGCACCGAACGTTGGCATCGTCTGTTCCAACAACCAGTCGGGGCAGTACTCCTGCCCGCAGCGGACGAAATAGGCCCGGTACACCTTGATCCCGAGAGCGTCGGGCGGATTGATTCCAGCGTAAACGAAATAGGTGGTGCGGGCGGGAGCCGTCACCACAACCATCACGGTCAAGTGGCCATTCCGGGCAACCGCCGGCGAAATGATCTCACGTGGACGGGGTTCCCGATCCTGCTGGACAACCTGTCCGTAGGGTGTGAACCGCTGGAACTCGGAATACAGGGCGATATCCTGCCCCGCAGCCGCCCCCGCCGAGTAGGCGACAAAGGCCGCGATGCGGGACAACCTACTGAATGAAAATGTTGTCAGTCTGCGTCGAAGCCCCGTTTGCATCGCTGCATTTCACCGAAACCGTACCCGTCGGACTGTCCGCCGGAACCACAAAACTCCACTGCGCCAATCCGACCGCCGATGGTGTCCAGCCGGCAAAGGCAACGGGAACGGACTTCGATCCCCCCAGAACGCAAGTGTGCCCGCCGGAATAGCCAACCGGTGGACCCGGCGCGCCCACGCCGGTCTGGACATCGTAGGCAAGCTTGCCGAGCCCGGTTCCATACAAGGAGATGACGCTGCCCCGTGCCGCGGCGTTGGAAGCGGTATTCAAACTTCCGTCCTGGTTCCCGGCGATCGCGCCGCCGGGATACACGAACAGCGCCGGTTGACTGGCGGCAACAGGGACGGATACCGCGGCACTTCGGCTCCCCAGGTAATCGATTTGCACCAAAGTGGATTTCTGCCCCGCAACCTCGAACGGCACCTGGACGTTCAGTTGCTGGTTCCAGGCAAGGAAAACCGGGGCTGGCTTGCCGTCAAAGGTGACTGTCACACCGGCCAGGGTGGTCGGCAACTTGCCGTAGGCGTCGAACTCGGTCGGCTGGACAAAGCTTCCGGGGCCCAGATTCGGCGCGTTGGGGATGTCGAAAATGGTGGCCAGGCCGCCCGGAGTCACCACGCCGTCGCCGTTCGCACCCAGAAAACTCCCCGCGCTGACCACGCCTTTGGAAACGAAGGTGGGCGTTGGCGGCACGATGACAAACATGCCGGTCGCGACCACGGTGTTCCCCTTCGTGAGAACCAGCGATGCCAAGGCCGGAGTCTGCCGCGTCGGAACGTCTATGGTGGCACGGATCAGCTGCCCCTCTGTAAAATTCACAGAGGCATCGGCGCGGACGGAACCGGCACGCACCGTGGCACCAGCGCCGATCAGCCGGATCGTGGTTGAGGCGTCCACGCCGCCCCCCAGCATGCCGATGTCAAAGGACTGCCCGGACGCAATCACCTTCGGCCCAAGGATTTGAAAGACGCTGGTGATGTCTGATTTGCCGTTCACCGAACCGTACCCAACACGCGGCAGAGTCAACCCCGCTGCGACCGGGGCGACCGTAATGTTCGCTCCCGCGCTGGCCCCCGCCACCACGGGAACAAGGGTGGGACTGGCGACGGAACCCAAAAATGTCGGCTGGAATCCGATGTTGACCGTTGCCCCGAGATCAACGTAGAACGAAACGATGTTCCCCTTGCCCACGATCCCGTTCAAGGGCTCGGCGTAGACCAGGTAGCTGCCGGAGGGCACTGGAATGGAGTAGGAGCCGTCACTTCCGGTCAGCGCTCCGACCATCGCACCGGAGCTGGTATCGACCGCGGTTACCAACGCCCGCTGAATAGCATTGCCGTCCGATGCCGCCACCTTGCCGGCAATCGTTCCCACGCTGGTCCCGGGAACCGGGTAGACAGCCGAGGCAAAGGCCAGTTCGTCGGCGCTCAACAGGCGCTGGTTCAAATTTGCGCCTGCCACATTATTGACTATGACCGTGGAGCCTTGGAACATGGTGGCACCGACGATACCGGAATGGTCCGCCCCAAGTGCGTGCCCCAGTTCATGGGTCAAAACGACCTGAAGATCGTAACCTGTGGAAAGGTCGGTCGAGAACGAAAAGGAAGGGTTGAGGACGATGTCGGAATCGGCCAAATCGCCTTTTTGCACCTGGATGCCGCTGGCGAGGGTTCCACCGCTGGTATACCAGCTGTTGTCGGTGACTGCAATCGCGCCCGGCGACTGGGGGGAGGCATAGCCCAGAAGGCTCAGATCATCTTTATTGGCAATCGTGATCACATTCCTGCCGTCGTTGCGGTCATGTTGGAGGCTGGTGGATTGAAGCGGGAGAAAGCGGATGTCCGCACCAACTGCATTCCAAGTCGCCAATGCTGCCCGCGCGGCGGCTGCAGGATCGCTGGAATCGGAAACAACCTTGGTATTGGAAACACCCACCGAACTTGTGGCACCCGCCACGACCTGGGAATTCAGGTAAAACTGAATGCCCCTGTTATCAGGCCTGCGCAGCGGAACGGGGACTCCGGCCTCG
>CAIYDY010000287.1 GCA_903925015.1 uncultured Acidobacteriia bacterium | reverse complement strand
AGGGGCGGGCATTGCTGGCGATTGGCTGGGGTTCGGGTTTTCTCAGCAAGTCCGCCACAATCGGCTCGGACGATTCCGACCAGCGCAAACTACTGGGTATGTTGCCGTTCTACCAGCGCGCCATCCAGAGCGGCCTGCCGTTTCCCAAGACTCGGCGCGTGGTGTTCTTGAAGAACCGTCCGGCGGCGCTCGCCGGCTGGGTGGAAATCGGAGTTTCCTAAACGAAAAGGGCCGACCCGTTAGTCACCGGGTCGACCCTTTTCAGCTTCTGGCGGTCACTAATCCTTTGGTTCGAAGTAGTGTGCGATGTCTTGGAAGCCGTTCATCGCCAGACGGGTGGCTTGGGTTTCGCCTCCGAAACGGGGGCGGTGCCAGTGGCCACGGGGTGCGTACACGATGTCGCCCTGGTTGGCCACGATGTCGCCAGCGCCTTCCAGGCGGTAGTCCATCTGTCCCTGCAGGATGAACCAGAATTCGGCGCATTCCGCATGGAAGTGGCCCTTGTCGGTCTCTTTGGCTGGGGGCAGCTTTTTGGGATCGCCGATGATGATGTTGGAAACCGCGCGGTCATCGGCGATGAAGCGTGCTCCCTTGCCGGACGGCACGATCTCCTTCCAGAAGTCGATGAACGGCTTGTTTCCCTGATCGTAGACGCCCTTGCTGGCAACGGTGGTCTTCAGGAAGGTGTAGCCATCCAGAACCGGGGGCTTGTCGGTGGCGGGGTACATCGTGTGGGCACCCGCAACGTTGACCTCGAACCGGAGTGAAGGCTGGTCGCCCACTGTCTCCATCGTGTAGAACACGCGGTAGGGAACTTGGACGAGGAAGCCCTTGGTGGCGATGAAGGGTTCCTGGCCGTCGATTGTGAATCGGATCTGCCCGTCCTGGACCACCCACCACTCGCGGGTATCGGGGTGCGCCCGCTTGGGAGTCTTTTCGCCGGGAGCCATTTGGATGTACTCGCCGTGGAGGAACGCGTCGTTGACGATGGGCTGCGACCAGCTCTTCTGCCCCTTGTGGGCCGCGAGGATGTCGGCGACGTGCCAGACGGGCTTCTGTGGAGCCGCCCAGCCCGTGAGCTTTACAGGTTTGGGAATCCAGACGGTTTGGGAGCCGCCGTGGCCCATATTTTGGGCCCAAAGGGCGGCTGCGAGGCTCAGTAGCAGAGCGGATGTGATGACTACGGTTTTCTTCATGGCAATCCTGCGGGCAAACGATGATCTATCGTGGCGTCCACCCGTGAGAAAGCTTATCACAACTTAGTCACTACAAACGGTGTCATCGTGGGTTGGGGCGAGCCGCCTTCGGGTTCCATGGTGAGCGCCATCGCGGCTACGTCGGACACTGGACCCGGACGCACATAGACGGCGGAAGAGTCCGACTCCCCGTGGAAGGTTCCGGCGGAGATCGGGTTGCCCTGCGTGGGCAAGACCCATAACTGGAAGGTCCGCCCCGCTGCGAGTTTTGGCAAGTTGGCCGCAATGAAGACCACGCCCTTGGTCTTGCTGACGAAGACGCGACCGCGGGCCGTTGGCTCGCCAAACGATACATCACGGGTGACCGGATCGTTCAGGATGGAGAGCGCCTGCTCCAACTTGGACGTGCTGGGGGGCGGCTTGAGGACGGACTGCACTGAAACCGCCAACAGTGCCGTAGCCAAGGCTCCTGATACGGCCCATGGCACCCACCCGCCAAGCCAGCTGTCCGCTGCCGGGGCGACCATGGCCACGATTCGGCGTCGCAAACGCTTCGGTGGCTCCACCAGTTCCACCGCCCCCGAGAGCGCCGCCACGGTCACCATAGCTGAGCGCACCCCGGCGGTGCACTCTTCGCATCCGCGGGCCAAATGGGCTGCGATTTCGTACTTCTCCTCGCCATCGGCAATGCCGAGGGCGTATGCTCCGTATTCGGGTTTGAGTTCCTCGCAAGTCATGCGGCGACCGCCTCCTGGCCAAGTTCGGCGCGCAGCACTTTCAGTGCCGAACGAACCCACGTTTTGACCGTACCCAAGGGCTGCCCCATGCGCTCGGCCATTTCGGTTTGCGAAAGGCCCTCGTAGTAGGCGAGGCGGATCACCTCGCGCTGGTTCTCGCCCAGTTTGGCGATCGCAGCTCGAATGACCTTGGCATGGTCCTTGTCGAAGATCTGCCGGTCGAGATCGACGAAGAGCGATGGATGGGTGTTGGAGTCGAGTTCGGTCGAGTTGCGGCCAATGCGGGCACCGGAGGACCGGACATGGTCGATGGCCCGGTTCCGCGCGATTGCCAAGAGCCAGGGTCCAAGGGCACCGCGTCCGGCTTCGAAGGCTTGTATGCGGGTCCAAACGCGGAGAAAGGTTTCCTGGGACAGATCCTCGGCCGTCCCGGAGTCGCGCACGACTGCCAGAATCACTGAGTACGCCAATCGCCCGTACTTTTTGTAAAGGTCGTCCATGGCACCGGGCTCGCGGCGCTGGAGCCTGCGGACCAGTTCCTCATCGTGTTCGCCGCTCAGTTCGAGGGCGAGTATTAGCCAGGGTATCAGCATTGTGAGGTTTGCGGGGGAATTACGCGGTCTCCGAAGAACAGGATACCTCCAAAAGGAGTTGGCGTGTTGGCCATGTGATTGTCTCTGGTTTGCACTACGAGAGAGGCGGGCAAACGGATGCGCATAATGAAAAGATAAAATTT
>CAIYDY010000286.1 GCA_903925015.1 uncultured Acidobacteriia bacterium | reverse complement strand
GGGCCGAAGGCGAGGTCCCATTGAAGCGGGGTAGTCTGTCTCACCCGCTCGTCACAGCAGCCCGCACACATTTCGGGAGGGCAAATACTGATGATCGTGGAATCTTGTGGAGCCCGGAGTTAGGTCTGGATGTCCGCGTGTCGAAGGAGAGCCTTGATCGGGCGCTCCGCATCATGGCCGGCCTCATAAGCATCATTGAGGATTCCGGGTTCTCGATGGCTGTCGAGACCCGTGACCGAAAACATCAGACCCTTGCAAAGATCCATGGCGAGGAGATCAGATTCGGCGTTGTTGAAAAAGTGGACCGGATCGAGATCGCGGCCCCGCCAAAAGGTGGCGTGCTCGAACGAGTTCTAACCTATTCCGGTAAGCCGGTGACGCTCCAACCGTCCGGGAAACTCTCCGTTACAGTCTGGACTTCCTATGGCTCTGATAGGAAGAAATGGTCGGACGGGAAACTACGCCTGGAAGAGCAACTGTCTCGCATCGTCGCCGGCTTCATTCGGCTCGCGCTGGCTGATCGGGCCGAAAAGCAAGAACATATGGCGAGAGAGCGCGAACGAGAGCGGCTCGCCAAAGAGCAAGCCCATCTGGAAGACCTGATCAAAGCAGAGAAATCGAAAGTGCGCGCCTTGGGGCAGGCTGCGGCCAGATGGTCGCGCGCCGAACAAATTCGAGCCTTCATTTCAGCGGCGCAAGCGGCGGCCATAGAGAACGGTCAGTCTGTTGAACCAAGTTGTCCCTTTGGGAATTGGGTCACATGGGCCAGCCAACAAGCGGACCGGATGGACCCGCTCAAGGAAAGCCCTTCATCGATCATCGACTGCGTGAAGGAAGAGCCAGCGTACACGGGCTATTACGGCTTCCAAAGACCGGATCCTCCGTTTCGCTTTCCGAAGCCGATGTGGCGCATTAAATGAGGCTCAAACTGCTAGGCCATCGGACGATGAACAGCGATTCCGCGCGAAGGATCGCTGCCGCTCCTACTGAACGAGAGGCTCGAAGTCACCTTTCGCCATTGGTTCGTACTCCGGCCAGCTTCCGGACAACTCTACCAGCAGTCGCTGCTTCGAGGGTGCGGGAGACGGGTTGACACGAACTACCTTGGCGCTGTAGCTGCCAGGCGCATGGGCCATGGCTTGCACGAGGTCACCTACAAGGTATCGGGGTGCCCATCCGACCACGTGATAATCCTGGGTCTGGATTTGCACGGCGAGCCCGGTAGCCGGATTGGTCAGTTCGATCGTTACGTAAAGGGCCTCGCCAGTATGGAGATTGTCGATCCGTTGGAAAGAAGCTGGATTGACGTAACGTGACCCATGCACGAAGAAGCGGCATCGGAAGGAACCGTCAGCGCGGCGTTCGAGCTTTGGAAATACCTCGAAATTATCGGTTGCCCGAAAGCCGCCACCGACCTCCAGAATCTCCGCCGGTTCGGCTGTCTTTGGTAAATCCAGCATGCGCAAATACTCCGAGAAGTCTCGCCTCCCAGACGAGATCACGCGGTTTTGGAACAGGGGAAACAGTTCGCTCGAACTATAGACCTGCTTCCACGCCGGGAAGTCCAACAGAGGTTCAAATCCCGCCTTTTTCTGGGCGGTCTCGGCACCCCGCGTGTAGCGGAATCGATAGGAGCGGGGTGTATTCAAAACGTCCAAACGGCCGACGGGGAACCAAGCGCGGGTCAGGCGCTTGTCTTGCCACGCCAGAAAAAGAGTCTTGTCACTCATAACGCGATCATCCGCAACTGTTTTAGGTTGTAACATGTTAGCTCAACGACGAAGATGCGCGAGGTCTCGCTCATCCAGCCTGCTGGTACGCGTCCCACAATACCGCGCAGGTCTTCTTCTTTCAGTTTATCAAGCATTTGCAGAGCGCGAGTAAATGTCTCTGGATGCGCCTCGGCGCCTCGCCGGACCAGTTCCAGGGGGCTGACGCCGCGCCGGTCGGTCCAATCCCAATAGATCGCCCCCGGAGCCTTTTCCGCATACTGACCGATCCTGCCTTCCGCGAGGATTCTCTGCCGGGACCGGCCGGGCCCTTCATCCAGTAGTTCTCGCCCGAGTGACGAGGCGTGATCAAACGATGGCGCGACCATTCCGGTCCATCCCTTTGGCATGCGCTTCCGAAGAATGCCCCAATTCTCATGATGGCGATCTGTGTTGCCGATAACGGCGTCGAGCACCAGATACTCTGCCATGCGTTCTTTGGCAGTGCGCGCCGTCTCCGGTGACTTGAAGACCCGGTCGAGAGCCGAGAAGATATTACTGAGGGTATGGTCTGACTGCTTGAACTTTTGGGTAGGATCGTAGCCCAGAGTCGTACCGGCGAGAATCTGGTTTCCGTGAAACAACTCCCGGCCCTCCCTGGCAAATGACTCCGTAGCAGAGCCCTGGACATTCTGGAAAACCGCCAGTTCGACACGAGCATGAAGAATTTCCAGCGCGCCAGCCAGTTCTGCTGCGATCTTTTCCGACCAATGTTGGCCCGTGTTCTCCTGCGGGTACTTGAAGAGACACTCCGGCGTATCATCCGATTCCCGGAACCAGAATTTCTCCTTGCTGCCCATCGCTTCTTCACCGAGTACCCATTCCGGCTGAATTGTGATGATGGGGTACGTTGCGTTGCCAGCGGTCATTCGTCGGTCTTCTTCAAGCAATCGTCCAAACGCTGTCTTGGAGTCTCCCGATATCTTCCATTGCGATCCGGCTCATGAAGGGAGATTCGGAAACGGTTTCCTCTTGCATTGTTTCACCCTGCCGGAGTTCCTCAAAAGGAAGACGTGCACACGGCCAACCGCCACCGACGTGGCAGGGATCGGTGCGCTAGTGAAGAGAGCGGTGAGCCGAGAAGATTGCTGCACTTCCAGGCACCCAGACCGCCGTCTAAAACCCGGCGGCAAGCAATCCGGCGCGCCAGAGGGCGGAAGACCGATTCGAGCCTAAACAAACACCCGCGGGCCATCCCAAGGGTAATTGGTACGTGAGCCGACCCGCAGCCACGTGGTCGTCACATTCGGACCCGCTCTCTCCGCCAATCGACACGCAACAACGAACACCTCTCCATTCGCGCGCACGGCGAAGTTCACGCCACGCGCGTTTTCTCCAAACGCACCTTCGTCCCTGTGTTGCACTCGTGGAGCCAAACACAAATAGCCACATCTGGCCACAACCAGCGTCAAACGCTACCAAATAGCACTAATCCGTTATCGCTTTGGACCGGATCAGCAGTTTCCGTCCTGCGCGGCCCTGAGGCGCACCATCAGAAGCCTTCGAAGGCCCCGCGCACGATCTGTTCGATCAGGCTGACTTCAACGTCCTTGAGCG
>CAIYDY010000285.1 GCA_903925015.1 uncultured Acidobacteriia bacterium | reverse complement strand
GTGATGGCCGCGCTTGACGAGGTTGGGTACACGGGCTGGGGCATCGCCGAACAGGATGGATCCAACTCGCTGGAGGGGATGAAAACCCTCGCGGCCGGGATGGACCAGATTTTCGCCAGCTAGAATTTTTTCAACAGGGGGCCGCCAAAACCAAGCACTTTCAGCTTGGTTTTGCCGTCGGAGAGTGCCACGCTGGTTTTGTACGGTCCCACCAGGACGTGGTACAAATTGTCCGGCATCAGGTGCAGAATCACTGGAAACTTGGCATCGCGCAACGTTTTCACCACGCCATCCGCGTCGGTCTTCTTCGAGTAGGCGACCACTTGCCAATAGGATGTTTCAGCCTGAGGCTTGGCCAGCGCCCCCCCCGAGTCCGCCTCCGTTGCCGCCCGGTACTCCTTTGGTGCCGGATCAACGGCAGGTTTGGCTTTGTCTGCAACAAATTTCTCCGTCTCCGCAATAGCTGACGGTGTGGAGGGCTGTTGGGATGGTTCGGGCTGGGTGGCAGCGGGGCTGTCCGGCACAGGTACCGGGGACGGATCGGTCTGGGCGGCCTCCTCGCGTCTGCCGTCAGGCTGCTTGCGCTGCCCCGGTTCGACCACCGGTGGCGAACCGTCGGCCATCGCCGAAACGGGTTTAGTCGAATTTCGACCGATCATGTAGCCCATCGCGAAGACCACGCCGCACAGCGCGACCACCACGAAAAACAGACTGACCAGTTGCTTGTTTCCGAGAATCAGTTCCTTCTCGCCGTCACCTTGGCTCATGCTTCCTCCAGTCTATCGGGCGCTCCCGTCCAGGCAGCGGGTTCCCGGTTGAGTTTGTTCCTTCGGGCCCGTACAGCGGTCGCTAGAAGAAACGTGGAAAGCGGGACCACCACCGTGGCGACCGCCAATGCCATCCACCGGCCTATTCCCGGAGAATCCAAGAGCATAACCAAGCCGTTGTACATCGAAACCACGCTGAAAAAGGACCATCCGATTCGTAGCGGCGGCTTGCCTTGCAAACAAATCAGCAGTACCGACAGGCCCAGGAGCAACAACCCTTTCCCCTGCAGCGGATGTCTCGATAAGCCCCAACACCCCAGAATCAGCAGCGCGGACCCTCCGGTTCCAGCCCAGATCCTACCCGGTCCGCAGAACTCCGCATAGACGCCGAACAGGCCAACCACCAGCAAAGCGAGGGCTAAGTTCGGACTTGCCGCGAGTAGGCTGCCTATATTCAAGCTGCCGTTATGCAGTGGATAAAACATTTTTTCGTCTGTTTGTAACGTTGTCCGTTTTACAATAGAGGAGTAATGCCTACCAAAAAAGAAGCAACACCCGTCCTCTCGGCCAAAGCAACGAAGCCCGCGAAAACAGCGAAGACAGCCAAAGTCGCCGAAACCGTAGTGGCGGCGACCAAGTCAACAGCCGCCCCAACCGCAAAAACTCCCCGCGTCACCAACTCCAAGCACAGCAAGATTTCGCCCTCCTCCCCAGCCGCCGCGCCGGAAGCCCCTGTCGTCGCCCCTGTCGCGGGAATCGTCGCAGCAAATCCACAGGAAATCATCGCCGCGTTGGCCTATGGCTACTGGGAGTCACGTGGATTCCAAGGTGGCAGCGATCTCGAAGACTGGTTCCGCGCCGAAACCGAGTACCGCGAACGGCACGCATAGTCTCTAGTATTTCCGCAACACCGCGAGCAGCCGGCCTTGGATTTCAACGTCCTGGGCCGGTACGCGAATTGGACTCATCGACGAGTTTGCGGGCTGCAACCGGATCATGTCCCCGGGTTCCCGGTAGTATCTCTTCAAAGTAGTTTCCGTGCCTTCCACCAAGGCCACCACTGTGTCGCCATCCCTCGCCGTTTCCACTTTTTCCACCAGAATCATGTCGCCATCGCAGATATGGTCGTCGATCATGGAAGAGCCTCTCACCCGCAACGCGTAAGTAGTCTTGTTGCCCACGAAATCGCCAAAGCTGAGCGTAGCCTTCTCCTCGAACGCAACGACTGGAACGCCCGCGGCGATGGACCCCAGCAACGGTACCTCCAAAGGACGCGTGGGTCTGGCACGGCGTTCCTCCTGAAGAAACTTGGGCGCAACTTCAATGGATCGGCTCTGATTCGGCGACCTTCGCACATACGCCTTCTTCTCCAGCGAGGAAATATGTTTGTGAACCGTCGCGATGGAGGCAAGGTTCAGCCCCCGCGCAATCTCCTCGTAGCTGGGACTGTGGCCGTTGTCCACCTGGTATGAGGCGATGAAACGGATCACTTCCTGCTGTCGCGGCGTAAGGGGCATTTGCCTCTATCGTAGGCGAACAAAAGGAGAAATGCAAGTGAAAAATTCAAGCTGCCGCAGAGGCCTCAGATCCTGAGTTCGTAACCCGCCGCCGCCAAGCCTGCGATAATGCCGTCCCGGATCGCGAGGATCTCCGGGGTGGACAGCGTCCTGTCGGCCGCCCCGACAACAACCCGGAACGAGACACTCTTGCTGCCTTCCGGCAGCGGCGGGCCCTGGTATTCGCGAACATACTCGACCGCTTCGGCGAGAGGCCCGGCCAGAATCCGGATTTGGCGCTCCAAGGCACCTGCGGGCTCGCGCGAAGCCGCTACCACGGAAAGGTCGAAGGCCGAGGTCGGAAAGCGCCTGACCGCCGTGTACTTCAAGACAGCGGGTGCAAGCTCCTGCACGAGGGCGAGGTCGAGATCCAGGACTGCGGCCCGCCCGGCTTCCACCAAGTGCGGATGCAATTCGGCCAAGCGTCCAATCTTGGTGTCATGCCAGAAAATGTCGGCCGCGCGGGTCGAGTGCTCGAACGATTCCGCCGCCGCAGCCCGGACCTCAAGCCCCGGAGCCAGGAATTGCGCCACCCGCTTCAGCTCCAGCAATCCAGCACGTCCGTCGTCCTTCGCGTAAAGCGCAAGCATCAGATGCGCTCTCTCGATTGGTTTGGCGTCCTGCTGCCTGTGGATCTCGTGGCCCACCTCAAAAATGCGGAAGTGGTCGAAGTGCCTGGAGTTCTCCACAATGTTCCTGTGGATGCCCGGGATCAGCGATGTCCGCATCAACTCCTGGCCGGCCGCGATCGGGTTCAGCACCCGGAGGTGGTCCTCCGGCTTCAAGCCGAAACGGCGGGCCTCCCCCTCGCTGATGAAGGAGTAGTTGGAGACTTCGGTGAAGCCCTCGGCAGCCATCGTGCGCTTGACGTGCCGCAGAAACTCGCGGGCCGGGGGATCGTAGGTTGGCGCGCACGGCACCATCGGCGGCGTCGGCGGGAAGGAATCGTAGCCCATCATCCGGCCCACCTCCTCCACCAAATCCTCGGCCATGGCAACATCCTTCGTCGCCCGCCATGTGGGCGGCGTGACGTTGAAGTCCGAATCCACGTCGAATTCCAAGCGCTCCAAAATCCGGCGGACCTCGGCGGCATCCATCGGTCGGCCCAGCTTGCGCCCGAGCCAATCGAGGTTCAGCGGGATCGCGGCCGGCTCTGCCAAGAGCCCGCAGCAATCCGCAAGTCCACCCACCAGCCGGATACCGGGTGACAGAATTGGCAGTAGTTCCAACGCCCTCGCCAGTGCCCGGACCGTGTTCCGCGGGTCCTGCGCCTTCTCAAAGCGCATCGAAGCATCCGTGCGCAGTTTCAAAGCCGACGAAGTCTTGCGGACGGACGACGCTTGGAAGCTCGCGCTTTCCAGCACAATCGTGGTCGTGGTCCCGGAAATCGCGCTGCCATCCCCGCCTATAACCCCGGCAATGGCAATTGGCCCCGAGCCATCCGCAATCACTAGGTTCGCCGGTGTCAGCTCATAGGTCTCATCGTTTAGCGCGAGGATCGACTCACCCTCCCGCGCCGGCCGCGCGTAGATCGTCGGTCCCACCAGCTTCTCGCGGTCGAAGGCGTGCATCGGTTGCGCCAGCTCCGCCATGATGAAGTTGGTTAAATCAACGATGTTGTTGATTGGATTCAGCCCGACCGCCATCAAACGCGCCTGCAGCCACAACGGAGATGCCTGAACCGTCACATTCTCAAACACCAGCGCCGAATAGCGCGGGCAGAGCGAGAAATCCTCAACCTGAACCTCGACCGGCCAGCTTGGAGTGGGCAGCCGCGACATGTCCACCACATCGCGCAACGCATGCCCGGTAATCGCGGCTACCTCGCGCGCCATGCCATGGTGACCCCAAAGGTCCGGACGATGTGTAATCGACTTGTTGTCAATTTCAATCGCGTGGTCGAGAGCTGGAATCCCCTCCGACCCGTCGAGTTCCACAATCCCGTCGTGGTCTTTATTGATGTCTAGTTCCGCAGCCGATGCCAGCATCCCGTCGCTCAGCACGCCGGAAACGTTCTTCACGCCCAGCGGCACATAGATCGTCGCCAAGCCCGCGCGGCAATTGGGCGCACCGCAAACAACGGTCTTGATGCCGTAAGGACCGGCGTCCACCAGTGCTTTCTGGTTGTGGTAACCCGGAATCGCCTCGGCCTCAAGTACTTGGGCAACGACTGCACCCTCCCGCAAGGGGCCGACTTTCTCCACCCCGTCGCACTCGGCCGTCTTCATCGTGATCAGCCGTTCCAAGCCTTCGGCCGGGATGTCGAGGGTGGGGACGAACTCCTTGATCCAGTTGTACGAGAACTTCATGCGAATTGCCCCAGAAACCGCAGGTCGCCGGACTGCAGCCAGCGGATGTCGTCAATCGCGTAGCGCATCATCACCAGCCGGGTAAGGCCCAAACCGAAGGCGAAACCATTCCATTCCTTCGGGTCGATCCCGCTCGAGCGCAACACATGCGGATTCACCAGACCGCAGGGCAGAAGCTCCACCCAGCCGCTCTGCTTGCAGACCGGGCAACCCGGGCCGCCGCAGATCAGGCATCGGATGTCTAGTTCAAAACCGGGTTCGACGAACGGGAAGAAACCCGGCCGCAAACGAACCGTTACTTCGCGGTGGAAGATCGCCGTCAGCAGCGTCTTCATGAAGTAGATCAGGTTGCCGACCGAAACATCCTTGTCGATCATCATCCCTTCCAACTGGTAGAAGGTGTGCTCGTGCGACGCGTCGACGGACTCATTCCGGAAAACCCGCCCGGGTGCGATCATCTTCAGCGGTGGCCCCAATTTCTCCATGCCGCGCACCTGCACCGGCGAGGTGTGCGTCCTGAGCAAGTGGTGGCCTTCCAGCCAGAACGTATCCTGCATGTCCCGCGCCGGATGGTCCGGCGGGATGTTCAGGGCATCGAAGTTGTGGTGCTCGGTTTCCACCTCCGGGCCGTCCAGCACCGAAAAGCCCATAGATCGGAACAGATCCTCAATCTCCCACTGGATAAGCGTCACCGGGTGCAGCGCGCCCCGCTTGGGCCCCGGAGCGGGCACCGTCAAGTCGAGCCATTCGGCGTCGAGCCGTGCCGCCAGAGCCTCCGATTCGAACTTCGCCTTCAGCGCGTCGTACGCGCCCTCCAGCGACTGCTTGGCGGCATTGATGAATTTGCCGCGCTGCACGCGCTCCTCGGACGTGAGCTTTCCCATGTCCTTGGAAAGTTGGGCCAGCACGCCCTTGCGTCCGAGAACATCCACGCGTACGGCTTCGAGGTCGGCCAGATTGGCCGAAGAGTGTATGCGCTCCAGCGCGGTGTCGACAAGTTCGGTCATGGAATTTTGAAACCTATGCCGGCAGCCAGATCTGCTGCGCTCCGCCGAGTTCCACGCCCAGATGGTTGATGTAGAACAGGAGCACGGTTTCCGGGTGCTTCGCCTTGAATTGTTCGAACACGCGCGCTTCCCAGCCATCTGTCAGCTGGGTCTTGGCATCAACGTCCTTTTCGAAAAAGCCCTGCTGGTGTGGAATGGAGAGGAAGTCCAGCACTTCCATGATCATGTCAAGGTGCGCCACCAGAATTGCCTGCGCAAGGTCCGTGGCAAACTCCTGGTCGCCCCCTTCAAGCCGCTTCAGGAACCTCGGCCCGCAGGCCCGAAGGTTCTCGGTGTTCAGCTTTTGGAGGTGTGTGCGGATTTTGAACCGCTCATACAACTGGTAGGTGCGCAGTTTCCCGATGGAAATCGCGCGCAGCAGCTGCTTCAGGCGCTCCTCGCCCAGTTGCAGAAAAACGCCGGTAAGCTCCATAAAAGCTTAGGTTAACACGCGGGGTGGAAATGGAGGGCTGGGGCGAAGGGAAAGCGAAGGAGCTCCCAAGCGTCCGATCCGGGTCTCTTGGTAAGTTCGGGATGGGGGGGACTTCCGATTCCGGGAACAGAGTGCTTGATCCAGGTTGTAGTTCTATCTTGGATTGAGGCCCAATTGACCGCTATGATTGAAATCCTCCACGTCGGCCAGATGTATTCCAACGAAGAGATCTTCCGCTCGCTTGGCGGCGGCAATGCAGCCGGGATACGGTTCCAGCTGGGCAAGAACCGCCAGCCGATCCGGGCCGTCCTGATGACTTCAGACCCCGGCATGCACGTGGCGGGCGAGAATCCGTACTACGACCGGCTCGAGGACTGCATCTTGGCCTACACGGCCAAGGGCAAGCTGGGTGAACAGGCGCTCACAGGGATGAATGCCCGTCTGACGGAACAAGGCGGGACCGACTATCCCGTACATGGCTTTTCGTTGATCGCCAATCGGAAAAACAAGGCCGTTGGACCGAAGCGCTGGCGCTATCTCGGCCTATTGCAGTACTTGCGGCACTATCCGGAATTTCAAGCGGACGCAAACGGGAAGGTCAGAAAGGTGTGGCTGTTCGAGCTGCGCGTCCATTCGAGCCACGACACGGTTCCGGTCCAGCAAGACGCCGAGATCGCAAAGGCTATTTACGCCGAGGCTCGCAGGATTGAAGCGGCGATCCCCGAGGACGACGAAATCGTCCGTGAAGATGCCAGGCCTTCCGGCCACAGCTTCCAGAGGACCGAAGCCGTTCGCACCAAGCTCTTGGAATTAGAGCCGCGGCGATTCGAATTGTTCGTCAGGGACTTGCTTCTGCACTGCGGCTTTCTCGACGTCTGCGTTACGAAATACAGCGGTGACGGCGGTGTTGACGTGAACGCGAGAACAGGCTCCCGAAATTGGCTGTTCGAACACACGATGGTCCAAGTGCAGGCAAAGCGGTGGCGACACTCTGTCGGGCGGAGGGAGGTTGCGGAATTGCGTGGAAGTCTTCAGCCATTGGCACGAGGCGCAATCCTTACCACTAGCTATTTCTCCAAGGCCGCCATCTCGGAGTCGGCGGCTGATGGAAAGAGCCCAATCACCCTTGTTGACGGCACAAGGCTTTCACAAGTCGTACTGGACGAGGGGTTTCCCCTTCTGACGTAATGAGGACTAAGTATGGAGGCCACGCCCGGCGCACCAGCTCCCCCCACACACAATCCCCGCAAAAACAGCAACTTGGCACCATACGGTACAATCGGAAGTTTGGGCGAAAGTAAGGCAAAACTACAACTGGCATGAGCAACATCGTAATTTTGGGCGCACAGTGGGGTGACGAGGGCAAAGGCAAGCTGGTCGACATGCTGGCCGGCCGCTTCGACTACATCGTTCGGTACCAGGGAGGCCACAACGCCGGCCACACCATCTGGATCGGGGACCGCAAGTTCGTCCTCCGACTGGTGCCCAGCGGCATTCTCCGCGACGGCAAGACCGCCGTCATCGGCAACGGACTCGTCGTCGATCCACTCGCATTGCTTGAGGAAGCCGAACAGCTCCGAGCCGCCGGCATCGACGTCAACCTCCGGCTGAAGATCAGCAACCGCGCGCAGGTACTGCTGCCGTCACACCGCCTGGTGGAAAAAATCTCCGAGGCCGTGCCCGGCAAAGTGGCCATCGGGACCACACTCCGCGGCATTGGCCCCTGTTATGAGGACAAGGCAGGCCGGCGCGGCATCCGCATGGCCGACCTCATGGACGCTGAATATTTCCCCGAGGCCGCCCGCCAAGTGATTGCCGACCACGTGACCCGCGCCCGCGCGTTCGGCGTCATGGACGAGGTCAACCCCGACCAGATCATCGCCCAATACCTTGCCGCCGCCGAGAAGCTGCGTCCACTCGTCTGCGACACAGCGTATCTACTAAAGGGCGCCATGCAGTCGGGAAAGAACCTGCTGTTCGAGGGTGCACAGGGCACCATGCTCGATCTGGACCACGGCACCTATCCCTTCGTGACCTCGTCCTCAGCATGCGCGGGCGGAGCCTCCACCGGTACCGGTGTCCCCCCCACCAAGCTGGACGCCGTGATTGGCGTTTCGAAGGCCTACATCACGCGCGTCGGCGGCGGGCCATTCCCAACCGAGGCGCTGGACGCCGCCGGGGACCTGATCCGCAATCGTGGCCACGAATTCGGCTCCGTAACCGGCCGCCCCAGGCGCTGCGGCTGGTTTGACGCCCCGCTGCTGAAGTACTCTGCAACCTTGAACGGTTTTGAGACCATGGTCCTGACCAAACTCGACGTCCTCGATGAGCTCGAAAAAATTCCGGTTTGCGTCGGCTACAAGATCGGCGGCCATGTCACCACCGAGATGCCCGCAACCGTGCGCGAATTGGCCAAGGCCGAACCGGTGTACGAGGAATTGCCCGGGTGGATGTGCTCGACCGAGGGAATTTCGGACTGGGACGCATTGCCCAGCCGTGCCAAAGACTACGTCCAATTTTTGGAGAAGCTTACCGGAGTCGAAGCGGGCTGCGTCTCTACCGGCCCCGAACGGACCCAAACCGTGGTCCGTGCGGGATCGATTTTCGCCGGCTTGATGGGGTAGGCTTCCCCGCCGCTAACTACCTGAGCTGACTGCGGCCATTACCCCGGCCCACGTCGCCCGAATACTCGTAGCTGGACGACTGCACCTGACCCGTGCGCGTCCCGACCACACACGAATACGCAAGGTCGCGCGACGCCCCGCGGTCTCTTGCGTTCCCCCGGCCCCGGATGGTTTCGCGCTCCGGGCTTTCCCCGAGCCGCTCCACTTGGCCCTCGAAATCAAGATAAGCGTCGCGCCTGTTCCGGCTCAGAAAGCGCTGCCGGACACTCTCCTGGCAGGCCCGGACGTCATCGAAAAACGGTGCCGGTGCTTGCTGAATATTGCCTTCCGCCATCCAGGTCACTTCAAAAGCGTAGTGGTCCCCACCGCCCTGCTCGTCATTGATCGCAAACACCGCAGTGAAATTGTTCATGCGGCTAGGTTGCTGGACCATATTGACGGGATTGCGCCCCGCTGTCTGGCGTAGCTGAAAGTCTCGGATCGAATTATACGGAAGCGGGTGGCTGCAGCTGCTGCCTTCGTCGTAACTTCTACCGCCCTCCAGCGTCCGCACGGAAATCCCTTCGCCACGGAGACGCAACTCGGCATGGTGGTCAACCCAAACCCGCATCTCGCAGCGGCCTTCCCGAACCCTCGGATCCCACCCTGGCCGCCGCCCCAAGCGAAGTTGGTTGTCCATCTGGGCGAAGCAGCCTCCCGCAAACAGGAATGCGCAGGCAATAATCGAAAACCTTTGGTGTCTCATGGTAGTTCCTCGCAGTCCATCCATGCACGCCAGTGGCCGGACACTCCTTCCTACTTCTTCCGCTTCTTCTTCGGCGGCTCCACAATCGAAAACTGCAACTTTCGGTCCAGCGGATCGCACCGGTCCAAAGTCACCCGCACTCTATCCCCGATTGAAAACTCCCGCCGCGTACGCTGTCCTATGATCTTCCGTACATTCTCGTGGTACATGTAGTGGTCGTCCGGCAGGGTGTCGATAGGGATCAGCCCCTCCACGAACAAGTCCGCCAACTCCACGAAAGCTCCATACCTCGCCGTGCTGATGATCAGTCCGTCGAACTGCTCGCCCAACCGGCTCTCCATGAACTTGGCCTTCTTCCAAGCCACCAGCTCCCGTTCCGCGTCCGCCGCCCGGCGCTCGTTGATGGAACACTCCTCGGCGATCGCCTTGATCTCCTCGTCGCTGGAATACGTCTTGTGCGCCAACGACGCAGCCAAGAGCCTGTGCACGATCAAATCCGGATACCTGCGGATCGGCGAGGTGAAATGCGTGTAGTGGGACGCCGCCAGCGCGTAGTGGCCCGTATTATCCGCCGTATACCGGGCCTGACGCAGCGACCGGAGCATCAGAAAGCTCAAGATCCGCTCCTCGGGCGTGCCATCGATCTTGGCCACCAGCCTCTGGTAAGCCTTCGAAGGCACCGGATTGGCCGCCGGCAGCACAATATCCTTGTACACCTTCTTCCCCTCGGCCTTCTTCTCCTTATACCGGACCTTCGTCACCGGCACAGCCCCGATCCCCAGCGAGTACCCGAATTGGATCGCAATCTCCTCGAACTCCAGAACCCGCTTCGGATCCGGCTCGTCATGCGTCCGGAAAATGGCGGGGAGACCGGTATTTTCCAAGTGCTCAGCCACAGCCTCGTTCGCCGTCAGCATGAACTCTTCGATGATCCGGTGGGCGATGTTGCGCGCCCCGCGCCCGATGCCGATCATCTCGCCGAATTCGTCGAACTCGATTTGGGCCTCGGGCAGGTCGAAATCGATGGAGCCCCTTCGGTACCGCTTTTTCGTCAGGATTTCCGCCAGCTCCTGCATGGTGCGGAAGCGGTCCACGAAGGCCGCATAGCGCTCGACCTGTTCCGGGTCGCCCTGCAGGACCTTGAAAACATTCGTGTACGTCATCCGTTCGGCCGACCGGATCACACCCCGGCAGAATTCCACACCACGAATCTCACCCTGGCGATCCAGTTCGATCAGCGCCGACATCACCAGTCGGTCCTCGTGAGGCACCAGGGAACAGATGTTGGTCGAAAGCTCGTGCGGCAGCATGGGTACGGCCCGGTCAGGGAAGTAAACGCTGGTGCCACGCAAGCGGGCCTCGGTGTCAATCGGGCTGCCCGGCTTCACGTAGTGGCTAACGTCGGCAATGTGGACTTGGAGTGCGAAATTGCCGTTGTCGAGCTTGTCCACCAGCACTGCATCGTCGAAATCGCGCGCGGTTTCGCCATCAATGGTGACGATGGGAAGGTCGCGGAAATCGCGCCGTCCCCGCAGTTCCTGGTCCGACACTGTGGATTCGACCTTGCGGGCCTGGTCCAGCACCTCGGCCGGAAACCGGTTCGGCAGATGATGCTTGCGAATGATGATTTCCACATCGATGCCGAAATCGTCCGGGTGGCCGAGCACCTCCACCACGCGCCCTACCGGATAGCCCTCGCTGTGCCGGTCGGGCGGAGCGGCGTACTCCAGAATCTCCGCGTTCACGATCATGCCGTCGAGATCGCTGGGGTCGGTGATCTCAATGGCCTTGACGCCGATCCGGTCCTGTTCCGGCGCGGCCTCCGGGATTGCCATCTCCAACGGAATCTCGATCCAGTCCTTGATACGCTCGTCGTGCGGCACCACCCACATGCCGCGCCGGGTGATGCGGAATTCACCCACGACGGTCGGATGCGCGCGCCGCAAGACCCGGATGACCGCGCCCTCCACACGCCCCGCCGGGCCCCGGTTGGACGAAACGCGCTCCAGCCGGACCACGGCCCGGTCACCATGCATTGCACCGTTGATGGAGTCGCGGGCGAGGTAGACATCGCCGGAGGTGCCGGGAATCGGCCGGTCCGGCACGAGGAAACCAAAACCTTCGCGGTGGATGCTGACGCGGCCCGCAGCGAATTCACTACCACCGGAGGTCGATGCATAGTGCCCGGCATTCAGTTCGAGGATGTCCCCGCGAGCACCGAGCTTGTCCAGCATGGCTTCGAGCCGGTCGCGCTCCTCCCCGCCCCGCAACCGGAAGTCGCGGAACAGGTTCTTGAGGCTCGTCCTGCCCTGGCGCTGTTTCCGGATGTGGTCCAACAGCTCGGATTCGGTCATTACTATTTATGATAGTGTCGCGTCATAATAGGTACGATGCGAATCGCACACCTTCTCGTTCCAGCTTTGCTGGTCTCAGGCATGGCCGCCCTCGCCCAGGCTCCTACGGCACCCAAGAAGCCGGCTCCGACACCCAAGAATTTCAAGCTGTCGGGTCAAGCCACGGCAACGGTCACGATCGAAATCTACACCGACTACGAGTGCCCCCACTGCCGCAAGCTGTATCTGGAGACGATGCCTGAAATCGAGACCAAGTACGTTAAGACGGGCAAGATTCAAGTCCTGCACCGCGATTTTCCGCTTCCGGGCCACCAGTATTCCAAACTGGCCGCCCGCTACGCCAACGCCGCCGGGCAACTGGGACAGTACGAAAAGGCAGTGACCCAGATTTTCACCACACAGGCCGATTGGTCGCAGAACGGCAATCTCGACGGCGCAATGGCCAAGGTCTTCGCTGCGGGTGAAATGGTCAAAATAAAGGAACTGGTCAAGAACGACGCGCATTTGGACGACACCGTCACGGCCGATTTCGAAATGGGCCGCAAAGATGCGCTGACCGAAACTCCGACCTTGATGGTCGTCAAGGGTGGCAAGCGCGAGAAGATCAGCGGTTTCATGCCCCCAAATATCCTGGGCAGCTATCTGGACCAAGTCATTGCCCGCAAGTAAAAGGACGCCAAACATGAAAAACAGTCTCATTCCGGCCGCAGCCGCTCTCGCCCTATTCGCGATGACCCTTGCCGCTGCGCCCCCAACCATCCCGGCGAAAAACTACAAGCTTTCCGGCAATCCCACGGCGGCCATGACCGTGGAAGTCTACACCGACTACGAATGCCCGTCCTGCAGGAACCTATACATGCAGGTTCTGCCGAATCTAACCGCCGAATACGTGGCAACCGGCAAGGTCCAGCTCCTGCACCGCGATTTCCCGTTGGACATGCACAAGTTCACCCGTATCGCTACCAAATACGCCAACGCGGCCGGCCAGATGGGCAAGTACGACCTGGTGGCCAAACAGATTTTCGCCACCCAGTCCGAGTGGGCACCCGACGGCAAGGTGGATATCGCTGTCGCCAAGGTTCTGACAGCAGCCGAGATGACCAAAATCCGCGAAATTGTGAAATCCGACACCCACTTGGATGACACCGTCACTGCGGACTTGGCGCAAGGTGGCAAGGACGCTGTAAACCAGACTCCGACCTTGATCATCGTGCGCAACGGCAAGCGGACGAAGATCGACGGTTTCCTGCCTTACCCGGTTCTGAAGAGCTACATCGACCAACTTCTCTCCAAATGAAGCCCGTCTATTGGAAGTGGTTGCTGCTGGTCGGCCGCTTGGGACTGGCTTTGATTTTTCTCGCCGCCGGAATCGCGAAACTCCGCGAGCCATGGGCCCAGTTCGCCGTTTCCCTTTACGGATTCAAGCTGCTGCCCGACGACATGCTGGAGCCGATCGCGAAAACCTTGCCGTGGGCCGAGGTTGCCTTGGGCGTCGCGATACTTTCCGGCATCTGGCTGCGGTGGTTTTCCTTTCTGGCAAGCCTGATTATCAGTGTGTTTCTGGCCGTCCTGATCCGGTCGCTCGCAATAGGCCTGCAGGTGGATTGCGGATGCTTCGGGTCCGGGGAAGCCTTGGGACCGATGACGATTGTCCGCGACAGTTCCATGCTGGCACTGGCGGCCGCAGTCACTGTCGGTGCCTTCCGCATGCACAAAACCCATACCGTAAAATAGAGTCCAGATGCGTACCTTCGCCACAGTTCTAGCCACCGCGATGCTGTCGACTGCAATCCTCGCAGGGGCGACTCTCCCCCGCAAAGCCCCGGAATTCGTCATTCAGTCACCGAATGGGAAGCAGACCCTTCTGTCCAGCTATCGAGGCAAGGTTGTGGTGATGGCGTTCATGTTTACCACCTGCTCCCACTGCCAACACACGGCGGGCGTCTTGGCTGCGGTCCAGAAGGAATATGAGTCCAAGGGTGTTCAGGTGCTCGGCGGTACCTTTGACAAGGATGCACCACAGCAAGTGGAGCAGTTCAACAAGATGTTTGGAGTGACATACCCGTGTGGGTTCACGACGCCGAAAAACGTGCTCCAGTTCCTCCAGATCCCGGAGAACGACCCCTACTTTGTGCCCATCCTTGTTTTCATTGACAAGGCGGGCAACATCCGTTCGCAGTACATCGGCGACGAGAAGTTCCTCGACAAGCAGGAAGTCAACATCCGGGCCGAAATCGACAAACTGCTCAAGGGCGGACCTGCGACTCCGGCACCCCCCGCGTCTGCAGCCAAGAAGTCGGCTCCAAAGCAGTGAGCGGTTCCGCACTCGCGCCGGGCTTGGCCACCACCGTCTGCGGCATCCATTTCCGGAATCCCGTCCTCGCCGCATCGGGGACGTTTGGCTACGGCGCGGAATTCGAGTCGCTGGTCGACCTCAATTCGATGGGCGGTATCGTGGTCAAGGGGCTTTCCCGCGAGCCGATCCAAGGCAATCCCCCTCCCCGTCTTTGGGAGGCACGGGCTGGAATGATCAATTCCGTCGGCCTGCAAAATGTGGGTGCGCGGGCATTCGTAGCGGACAAACTACCCAAGCTCCGCAAGTTCTCCACCCCGATCATCGCCAACGTTTTTGGCTATGCCGCCGAGGACTACATCGAAACCATCCGCATTCTGAATGACGCCGACGGTTTGTCGGCCTATGAATTGAACGTTTCCTGCCCGAATACCAAACACGGCGGACTTGCCTTCGGAGCCGACGAATCGGCCTTGCCGGATCTGGTATCCAAGGCCAAAGCGGCTTCCAAGCGGCCACTCATCGTCAAACTCTCACCGAACGTGGCATCCATTGAGCCATTTGCCCGAATTGCCGAATCCAGCGGGGCCGACGCCGTATCGCTGATAAACACCTTTGTCTCGCTCGCGGTGAACGTGAAGACCCGCAAGCCGCGCATCGGTGCCGGTTACGGCGGGCTCTCCGGACCAGCCATCAAGCCCATCGCGCTCCGCATGGTGAACCAGGCCGCAAAAGCGGTCAGGATTCCGGTCATCGGCATCGGCGGCATTGCATCCGGCGAGGACGCTGCGGAATTCCTGATTGCGGGTGCCAGCTTGGTTGAGGTGGGGACCGCGACCTTCTGGGATCCGGCCGCGCCGGTTCAGATCGCGCGGGAACTGGGCGAGTTGCTGCGGGAACTGGGTGTTTTGAGGGCTTCAGAATTGGTGGGGACGCTGAAATAGCGTCCCCACCCTACACAAACTACCGTCCGACAACCACAATCATGAAGCTGTCCGGCAGAGCTACCGGACGACCAGCCTTGCCGTCCTTCGGAGCCGGGGCGGGTCCCATCTCAGCGGCGGGCAGGTATAGCTTGTGCGCCTTCTGGTCGGCACCAATGGTCCGTGCGCCCGCCGTGGTCGGAATCGTGGCCACGGGCGTAAACTTGCCCGGAGCGGTTTCGCCAACCATCGTGATCGTGCCGTCCTTGCCGTTCGCACTGAAGGCATAGCCATCGTCGAAAGCCACGCCATCCGGGCCCGAACCGATCACCGGAGTCGCGAGGACCTTGCCCGTAGCGGGATCGCTGACCGCCATCACTTTGTCGCAAACCGAATACAAACGGGCCTTGGGATCGATCGCCAGACCGCTGGGGCCGTCGCACGGCGCGATAGAGTAACGCTTGGTGACGGTGGCGGACTTGGCGTCGATTGTAATCACCTCGTTCGTGTTTTCGATGTTCACGAAAACGTGGCCCTTGCCGTCAACCTGTGCGAACTCGGGCTTGCCGCCGACCGGCACGGAAGCAGCGATCACTTCGCCAGTCTTGGCGTCGAAAATCGTCGCATCATTGCTCTTGCCGTTGAAGGTCAAGACCCGGTGGGTAACGGGCTCGTAGATGATGGCGTCCGGATTTGCGCCGGTCTTCACATTGCCGGTGGCCTTGCTGGTCTTCAGATCGAAGATGGTCACGTCGTTGGTTGTGCCATTGCTGGTATAGCCCTTGCCGAGGTCATTGGCGACGGCAATTCCGTGGACGCCCTTGGTGTCCGGGATGGTGGCAATCAGCTTGTCGGTGGTGGTGTCGATGACCTCGGTCTGCGTCCCGTGAGACACGTACAGGCGATGGTTGGCGCTATCCACATAGAGATAATCCCAACGGGCACCTCCGCCGATCTTGATTTTGCCCGTGACCTTGTAGACGGGCGGCGCGGCGAGCGCAGCGGTCGCCAATGCGAGTGCTAAAAGAGTTTTCATGATTCTTAGGTTAATTCCTTTCGTGTAGCCACCAGGAGTGTAAACGGAAAGGCTGAATTTTCGCTGAAGCGGACCGACGCTACTGCGGATCGCCGCTTTTCCAATTGCGGAGTACAGGGGAGAAGAGCGCCGTCGCCGACACCACTAACACGGTCGCGACGCCGCCCGTCCAGACACTCCCGACAGCTCCGGCAGCCCCGCCTCCGAACAACGCCGCAGCCCAACCCGACTCGACCGCACCCAACTGGTTCGAACAACTGATAAAGATGCTGGACACGGCAAATACCCGACCCCTCACGTGGTCGGGTGTTCTGGCCTGCAACAGCGATTGGCGCAACACAACACTGACATTGTCGAAGGCTCCGATCAGGGCCAGCATCAGCAAGCTCAACCAGATCTTGCGGGAAAAGGCAAATCCGATCGTGGCGGCACCGAATCCAGCCACGGTCGCCAGTAAGACCCACCCGGCGCGTTCGATTCGTCCGCTATGCGCCTGGACAATCGCCATCGCCACTGCGCCGGCGGACGGAGCCGCACGCAACCACCCCAGCACCTGTGGCCCGGCAAACAGAATTTCGGCGGAAAAAATCGGCAGTAGAGCCACCGCACCGCCGAACAACACCGCAAATAGATCCAAAGTGACTGCGGACAGGATAAGCCTGTTGTCCCGCACAAATCGGAGCCCGTCGAGTAGCGATTCCGTCTTGCGGTCCGCGCGGCGCGGCGGGGGGACCAAGTTGCCGGGAAGGGAGAGAAAACAGAGGAAAGTCAGAATCGAAAGTATGAGCTGGACCGCGTATACCGTCCGGCTACCCGCAGCGGCCACCAAGAGTCCGGCGGCGGCGGGACCGGACATGTTCGCGATCTCCATCGCGCTGCTGTTCCAAGTAACCGCATTCCCAAGAAGATCCGAGGGCACAACCTGACCCAGAACCGCGCCTCTCGCCGGCCACTGGAACGCGCGGGCAGTGGCGATGATCAATAGGCAGCTGTAGACCATCGGGACGGAGTGCCGCGCGAAGGTCAACAGGATCGAGACTAGGATGTACAAGACTTGGCAGACGAGAAGGATGGTGCGGCGATTGATGCGGTCGGCCAGTTGCCCGGCGAACAGCGCGAAGAAGAGGAAGGGTGCTACTTGGACGAAGCCAACATTGCCAAGGACGACCGCCGATTTAGTCTGGACGTAAAGGTCCCAGCTGACCGCCACGGCGACCATCTGGAGACCGAAGGCTGATAGGAAGTTGCCCGCAAGCAGCGGGCGGTACTCGCGCACACGGAAGGCGGCGTAGGCGTCCAATCTCCAGTTTCCCGCATGGGGCGGAATGGCTGGAGCCGACGCCGCCTTCCAGACGCGTTACCCTACTTCAGGGCGATGATGTGAACGCGGCGGTTCTTGGACCAGCAGGCCTCGTCATGCTCGGCACAGCTCTGTTGTTCCTTGCCGAAACTGATCGTGGAGAGCTGGGTACCGGACACTCCAACAGAAACAAGGTAATCCTTGGCCGCCTTCGCCCGAGCCTCGCCCAACGCTTGGTTGTATTCGGAGGAGCCGCGCTCGTCGCAGTAGCCTTCCACGCGCAGCTTGTAGTCGGGGTACTGGTTCATGATGTTGGCCAGTTCCTTCGCGTCGGCTGTCAGTGTCTTGACCGCGTCGTCGCGCAGGGTGTGGCGGTCGTAGTCGAAATAGGCATCCTGGATGCGGCCGATCAGTTCGTCGATGCGCGCGCGTGTCGCTGCATCGGGATAGCGGGGCGCGGGGGCCGGGGGAGCGGGAGCCGCAGCACGTGCTGCGGCCGGAGCCGGTGGTGCAGGACGAGCGGGCTCCGGAGCGGGTGCCGGTGCCGGTGCAGCTGCGGGTGCTGGAGGGGTCTGGGCGACGATCTTTTTCTTGCTGCAGGCACTGGACGCCACCAACATGGCCAGTGCGGCAACGGGCACCGCCAAGCGGCTTCCGAGATTCTGGTTCAGGGTCAGTCTCATACTTCCATTCTGGCGAAACTGCGCCGCGCTTTCCATCCTGTCCAGACAGGATATTTGGGCGGCCGAACCATCTGGCGCAGTATCCTAGGAACCGTGCTCCGACCACGCGTTGTCCTGATGGCCGGCTTCGGCGGATTGCTCTTCTTTCTATTGGCGGCCGCTGCCGGAACGCTGGTCCTGCTGGACCGCGTTCGCACAACCGACCGCAACCTGCGACAAACATTTGTGGAGCGCTTGGCCGAACTGGAGCGCATCCGGTCCCAGATCTATCTCTCCGGCACCTACGTCCGCGACTACCTGCTTTCCCCAGACGACACAGGTGCCGAGCCCCAGCGCGACCGGCTCTCAGGAATCGAGGCCGAAACCCGCGCCGAACTCGACCGCTACGCACTTTCGCTCGATTCCGGCGAGCGTGAGGCTTTCCTCGCCCTCCGCAGCGAAATCGACGCCTACTGGCAAGTCATGCAAACCACCTTCGATTGGACCCGCGATCAGCGCGAAAAGCTCCGCTATACCTTCTTCTATGAACAACTGGTGCCCAGACGGACGACCATGCTCCAGATCGCGGACCAAATCGGCACCGTGAACCAGCGCGGTCTGTCCAAGG
>CAIYDY010000284.1 GCA_903925015.1 uncultured Acidobacteriia bacterium | reverse complement strand
GCCGACCAGGCCCGCATCATGTACGAAAACATCGCTGCGAACGGCGTGGAAGCCCAGAAAAGCTTGTACGCGGAGCCCGGGCGCGAAGTGATCGACGTTTTTGCGTCCATGAAAGACAGCCCGAAGGACGAAGTGATTGCCGCCATGCTGGCAAAGATCGAGGAAATCGGACCCGAGCGCGTCTCCAACCACTGCAGCACGTCCCGTTGGGTCTTCGACGTCGCGCCCTCCAGCTTGGAAAATCCAGCCGCCTTCTCCGCGGCGCTTAAGACGGCTGCAGGCGTCGACCGCTACTTCGAGCCGCCCCGCGACCCGGCGTTCCACATCGAGATACTCAAACTTTCCGTCTAACTTCAACAAACGCCCCGCGGGGTCCGTAACCGTTTTTGGGCTCCGCGCATGGCCCGGATATATGATTTGAATGCATACTTCTGGGTAAAGGTTAGGGCACCAAGCTCCGCATGACCGCTACAGTAGGGGTTCCAAGGGAAACTTTTCCGGGAGAGCGCAGGGTAGCGCTAACTCCCAAAGCCTGTGAGGCGCTGGCGAAAGCCAAGCTGGCCGTGTTGCTGGAACACGGTGCAGGCATCGAAGCGGGATTTCCCGACGCTGAATATGAGCGTCGCGGCGTCCGTTTGGCCACCCGAGCCGAACTTTTCGCCAATTGCGAGATCATAGTTCAGGCGCGCACACCCGGCTCCAACCCGGTTCAGGGCATTTCCGACATACCGCTTCTGCGCCCAGGCCAGATCCTGATCGGCTATGGCGACCCACTAACGGCTCACGCTGAAAATTCCGCAATAGCCGCCACCGGTGCCATCTTCTTCGCCACGGAACTGGTCCCGCGCACTACGCGGGCCCAAGCCATGGACGCGCTGTCGTCGATGGCCAGCATCGCGGGCTACGAATCCGTCCTGATGGCGGCCTCGGCGCTGCCCAAGCTCTTCCCGATGATGATGACCGCAGCCGGAACCATCACCCCGGCCAAGGTCCTGATCCTCGGAGCGGGCGTCGCCGGACTCCAAGCCATCGCGACGGCGAGACGGCTCGGAGCGGTCGTTTCGGCCTACGATCTCCGGTCAGAAGTCAAGGAACAGATCGAGAGCCTGGGCGCCAAGTTTGTCGTCCTCGATCTTGACACCGGCGGAGGTGGCGGCGGCGGTGGTTACGCCAAGGCGATGGACGAGGCCTTTTACAAACGCCAGCGCGAGTTGCTGACTGAAGTCATCCGAGAGCAGGACGTCGTGATTACAACCGCCGCCGTCCCCGGCCGCAAAGCCCCGATCCTCGTCACCGCCGCGATGGCCGAGGCCATGGCACCCGGTTCCGTCATCGTCGACATCGCCGCCGAGCGCGGTGGCAACTGCGAGCTTACACACGCAGGCCAAACCGTGCTCCACAACGGCATCACCATCATCGGACCGACCAATCTCCCCTCGCGCGCACCGGTCCACTCCAGCCAAATGTATGCCACCAACCTGGTCAACTTCCTCAAGCTGATCACGAAGGATGGGGAGGTCAACCTCAACATGGACGACGACATCATCCGCGAAACCATGGTTACCAAGGGCGGGCAGATCGTCCATCCCAAACTCGCTCCAGCCGTACCACTTCCAACAGCGCCACTTCATGAAGCACCCCGGGAGGCCCCCGCAAAGTGAATTTCGAATTCGGACTCTACGTTTTCATGCTCGCGGCCTTCCTGGGCTTCGAGCTGATCCGCAAGGTGTCGCCGCTCCTGCACACTCCCTTGATGTCGCTGACCAACGCCATCGCATCCATTTCGGTTGTTGGGGCAATCCTGATTTCCGGCGAGGAGCACGTCAGCACCCTCTCCCGTGTACTCGGCTTTATCGCGGTTGTGGCCGCCACCACGAACCTCGTCAGTGGCTACCTGATCACGGACCGGATGCTCAAAATGTTCAAAAAGAAGGAGCCGAGCCGGAAATGACACCCTTCGGCCTTCTCTATCTGGCTGCGGCCGCGCTTTTCATCCTTGCCCTGAAATGGATGAGTTCGCCGGCCACCGCCCGGCGCGGCGTCTTCGCGGGCGAGTTCGGCATGTTCCTGGCGATCGTCGGGACCCTGATGCGGCATGAGGTTGTGAATTACGAATGGATCATCGCCGGCTTGTTGCTCGGTGCCGTGATCGGCGTGCCATTGGCTTTGTTTATGCCGATGACGCACGTCCCCCAGCGGACCGCGATTTCCCAAGCATGCGGCGCACTCGCATCCGCACTCATCGGGACGGCCGAATTCCTCCGCCTGCACCCCAGCGGCTTCATGATGGCGGCGCTCGGCGTGGAAATGCTGTTGGGCTACCTGACGTTCACAGCCAGCATGATGGCGTTCGGCAAGCTCCAGGAACTCCTGCCTTCACGCCCCGTCACCTACAGGGGACAGAATTTGGTGAATCTCGCCATCTTCCTGGTGGCTGCGGCCATAGTCGGAGCCTTGGTTCTCGACCCCACAAAGACCGCCCTGTTCCCCATCTTTATCGCGCTTGCCATGATGTTCGGCATTCAGTTGATCCTGCCCATCGGCGGCGCGGATATGCCCACCGTCATCGCGCTGCTCAACTCCTACGCCGGACTCTCGGCCTGCGCGATGGGATTTGCCCTCGACAACAAGCTGCTGATCATCGCTGGTGCCCTGGACGGGTCCTCCGGATTCATCCTGTCGATCATCATGTGCCGGGCCATGAACCGGTCCTTCACGAATGTGCTCTTCGGCGCGTTCGGCCAGGTTCATGCCGGATCGGCGGCAACCGAGGCCAAACCAGTGCGCTCAGCCAGTCCCGAGGAGGCCGCAGCAATCCTTGAGGACGCACGCAGCGTGGTCATCATCCCTGGCTACGGCATGGCGGTCGCCCAGGCGCAACACAAGATCCGCGAATTGCACGATGCGCTGGTCAAGAGGGGAGTGGATGTCCGCTTTGCCATCCATCCCGTGGCGGGCCGCATGCCCGGACACATGAACGTCCTGTTGGCCGAGGCTGACGTCCCCTACGACAAGCTCGTGGAAATGGAAGATATCAATCCGGAAATGGGCATGACCGACGTCGCGCTCATCGTGGGTGCCAACGACATCGTCAACCCCGCAGCAAAGAACGATCCAGCCAGCCCCATCGCCGGAATGCCGATCATCGAGGCCGCCAAGGCCCGCACCGTGATGATCATCAAACGCGGCATGAGCGCCGGATTCGCAGGCATCGACAATGAGCTTTATTACATGCCCAACACGTTGATGCTCTTCGGTGATGCCAAGGCCTTTACCGCTGGACTCGTGAAGGAACTGGCTGGCGGGCACTAGCGATCCGTAACGATTGTTCCTAGGTCTTCGGCTGCGCTGGAATTTCCGCGGAAATGGCGGTGCCCCGGCCAGGCGCGGTGTCGATACTGATTCTGCCGCCCAGTCTCTGGACCCGCTCCTCCATGCCCAGAAGTCCAAGCCCGTGCACTTGGCTCCGGTCGAAACCACGCCCGTTGTCACGAATCGAGAATTTGACTCTCGGCGGTTCCGGTTCCACCACCCAAGCCACGTTTACCCGCACGTTGCTTGCCCCCGAGTGCCTTGCTGCATTGTTCAGCGCCTCTTGCACAATCCGGTAGACGCAGGTGCGGTGGGAGTCTGGAAGCGCGTCCAAGTCATCCCCGGCCTCCACTTGGACGCTAAATCCATTGCGCCTTGCCATTTCCCGTGATTGCCACTGCAGTGCCGGAATCAGGCCCAGATCGTCGAGCATGGATGGGCGCAGTAGTAGGGCCAGATCCCGCACCACCTGCATGGTCTTACCCGTCTGCAGTGTGATCGAGCGGAGCCGTTCACGCATTTCACCTGTATGTTCAGCCACTTCCGCGTTGCCAGCCTCCATGAGGATTGCGGAGAGGGCTTGGCCGACCTCGTCATGCAGGTCGCGCGCCAGTTTGCGCCGTTCCTCCTCCTGGGTGCTTTCCAGGCGCGCGGAGAGGTCCCGCATATCTTGGCCGCGTCGCTCGATTTCCGACTCCAGCCGGAGCATGAGCCACACGGTTACCAAGGCGAGCACCAAGCTTCCACCCAATGCGATCGCAAAGGCGGCGATCAGGGATCTCCGG
>CAIYDY010000283.1 GCA_903925015.1 uncultured Acidobacteriia bacterium | reverse complement strand
TTCCACGGCCAAACGTTCAAATGCGAGGTTGGCGACCTTGGACGGTTCCGCCGAAGCTCCCAGCTCGGTGCGCGCACCCATGAGGGTCTGGTCGACGATTTCGTGGTACTTCGGCATTTCGGCCGCTGCGGTGATCAACGAAGGATTTGTCGTTGCGACGCGTGGTTGGAACTTCTCAATTGCTTCGAGGTCCCCGGTATCGGCCACTACGACTGTCATGTCGCGAAGTTGCTGCAAAAGTGTTCTGGACATTTGTATCTCTCCCTATTTTGTATCTCTCCCTATAATGATCTCGCACCGGCCACGGTCGCCGGGAATGGGCGTTGGCGGTTCAGGAAAAAGTTCGGGGCGGCGAGTGGGGTTCTGGAGGGAATTGGGAGGTTTGCTGAGGGGCTTTTACATCGGGGAAACAATTTGGAGGGAGATTTCTCGCCGTCACCCGAACTGCTGTCTTTCATCGCACGCCAGTCTCGGAGCATTCAAGGGTCCAAATTCAGTCCGCTGCATTTTCAATGCTTTGCGGCCATTCCTGACATCCACCAAGTGCAGGAATGGTATGCAGCGTTTCAAGATGGGATCGCAAATTTCGATTTGGGACCCGGGAAATCAAAAGCCCCGAGCAATCGCCAAGTTGGGCGACGGCACGGGGCTCGGCTGAAAATAGGGAACTGGATTAAGCGCGTTCCTGGTAGGTGCCTTCGGAGGTGTTGACGCGGATCTTTTCACCCTCCACGATGAAGGCGGGAACCTGCACCATGAGGCCCGTCTCAAGTTTCGCGGGTTTGCCGACATTGGACACCGTCGCACCCTTGAGGCCCGGTTCGGTTTCCACGACGGTGAGGTCAACCGTCGCCGGAAGCTCCACGCTCATCGGCTTGCCCTCGTAGAACTCCACCTTGACCTTAAGCTGCGGTATCAGATAGTAGATCGCGTCGCCCAGCAGATCCTTCGTGAGATGCATCTGCTCGTAGTCCTGGGTGTTCATGAAATAGTAGTACTCTCCATCGTCATAGAGGTACTCCATTTCCACTTCCTCCATGATGGCCTTTTCGACCTTGTCTTCGGAGGAGAAGCGGTTTTCCATCATGGAACCGTTCTTCAGGCTGCGCATCTTCACCTGCACGAAGCCGCGGAGGTTTCCGGGCGTGCGGTGGGTCATGCTGAACACCGAGTAAAGCTCGTTGTTGTGCTTTACGACCATTCCAGGCCGCAACTGGGTAGCTGTTAACATTGCGAAACCTCTATTGTAGCCCACTTGCCGGAAACGGTGCGAAGTCCTAGCTCTTGCCTCGCAGTCGGAGGCTGTTCAGGACCACTGAGACGCTCGACATCGCCATGGCGGCCGAGGCCAACATGGGCGATAGAAGCCATCCGGTCCAGGGGTAGAGCATTCCGGCTGCCACCGGAATCGCAAGGGCATTGTACCCAAAGGCCCAAAAGAGGTTCTGGTGAACGATCCGCATGGTCTTCCGGGCCAGCTCCAACGACTCCGGCACCCCGGACAGGTCTCCCCGCACCAAAACGATTCCGCCAGCCTCCATCGCGGCACCCGCGCCCGTTCCAATGGCGATGCCGGCGTCGGCGGCTGCGAGGGCCGGAGCGTCGTTGATGCCGTCACCCACCATGGCTACGCGACTTCCCATCGACCGGAGGCGCTGGATCTCGTCAATCTTGCCCTGGGGCGTTACAGCGGCCAGGACATTGCTGATTTCAATGCCAACCTCCGCTGCTACCGCCAAGGCCGTGGTTTTGGTGTCGCCGGTCACCATCCGCACTTCGATTCCCGCCTCCCGCAACCGTGCGATGGCGGTGCGGGCTTCCGTCTTGACCGTATCCGCAAATTCGAATTCGCCGGCAACCACGTCATCAAGGCGGACTTCCACCGCGCCGGACGCTCCCTTCCCAACAAAGACTTGGCGGCGCGAGACACGGGCGCTGGCTCCAGTGCCGGGCAGCGCCCGAAACTCGGTGGCATCGGGGATCGCCACAGAGCCGAACCGCTGCCGTTGCAGATCGAGGACAGCGTGCGCAATGGGATGTTCGCTCCACTTTTCGACGGCAGCGGCCAGACCAAGAACCTCGGTCTCGTTGAAGCCGGGCCGAACACGGAAGGACGTCACACGGGGTCGTCCGAGCGTGATGGTTCCAGTCTTGTCCAAGACCACAAGATTGATACGCGCCGCGGATTCGAGTGCCTGGCCGTTCCGGATCAGGATGCCACGTTCGGCTCCGCGACCGGTCCCGGCCATGATCGCGGCGGGAGTCGCGAGACCCATCGCGCAGGGGCAGGCCACAATCAGGACCGCAACCGCGTTCACCAGTGCCGTTCCCAACGGCGCAAAACAAAGCCAGATTGCAAAGGTGAGCAATGCGGCAAAAACCACTGCTCCGGTGAAGTAGCCGCTAATGGTGTCCGCCATTCTGGCGACGGGTGCCTTGGAGCCCTGCGCCTTCTTGACCATGTCCGCGATCCTGGCGAGGGCTGTTTCGCGCCCAACACCGGTCACACGGTACACGATGGCTCCAGATCCGTTCATCGTTCCTCCAAAGGCCCCGGCCCCGGTGGACTTTCCGACAGGTAGACTTTCACCGGTCAGCATGGATTCGTCGATCTCTGTTGCGCCTTCCTCAACAACTCCGTCGACCGGGAGCCTTTCGCCCGGCCGGACCACGATGGAGTCTCCGACGGCGACGTCCATCACAGGAACTTCCCGCTCGACTCCCTGGCTGTTGCGGACGCGGGCGGTTTCGGGCTGGAGGGTCATCAGGTGCCGGATGGCTTCGGACGCTTTTCCTCGGGCACGGAATTCCAACAGCCGTCCCAGCAGAACCAAGACGACGATGGTTGCCGCCGCCTCGAAATAGACTTCCATGTGGCCGGTCACGAGTTGGAAAACTGAAAACAGGAATGCCGCCGAGGTCCCCAAGGCCACGAGGGTATTCATGTTGGCCGATTTGTGCCTCGCGGCAGTGAAGGCATCGTGGTAGAAAGGCCAGCCGGAAAACGCCAGAACCGGCATTGTCAGGACAAATTGAACCCACGGAAGGTGCTCCGCCATGCCGAGGATGGCGACGGGAACTGCGAACAACGCTCCGAAGAGCAGTCGGCGCAGCATGGCGCGCGCTTCGGCCTTGTCCGCGATTTCCTGGGGCTCCACTGGAACGTCGAAACCGGCGTCCTGCACCGCAAGGACCAGACCGGGTACGTCCGTCAGCGCGGCGTTGTATCGAATCGACGCAATACGGGTTGCAAAGTTGACGTTGGCCTGTTCAACGCCGGGGGCCGCGCCGAGCTGCTTCTCCACCGTGCGGGCGCAGGCCGTGCAGGTCATGCCGCCGATCGGTAATTCAACGTCCTTGACCGATCCCATCGGATTATTTCAAGGACGCTTGAAAACCGATTGCCGCGACCGCCGCTACCATGGCACCTGCTCCCGTCGCGGAGGAGTCGAACTCCACCACTGCTTCAGCGGCGGCAAGGTCCACCTTGGCCGAGGAAACCCCGGGAAGGCCCGCCAGCTTCTTTTGGACACTGCGCACGCAGCCGCCACAGGTCATGCCAGTAATATTGAGTTCCAATTTCTCCATTGACGTTCCTCCTAAAAAGACCAAGCCCTGAGCCGAAGCCGCAGGAAAACCATTACGGACACTGGGTGTTGCCCGTAAACCTTATGCACGTCGGCCGCCATGCTGTACGAGGTGAAATTCGCACCAACAGCAGCCCCCAATCCCGGCAGGCGGGCGACTTCACGGGTATATCCAAGCGTGTATGCCCCGATTGTGCCACGCAGCGACTGAGTGCCGGTGGAGAGTTCATCCTTGTCATCCACCTCGATCCTTCCGGTCACGTAATTGGACTTCCGAAAGCGCGCCACGGATTCGACGGTGTATCCATTCAGGTTGTCGCCCCCGGCTGTCTTGTGGACGCGGCCCCAGATGAGGCTTGTGGCGATTTCGCCATTCGGAAAAGGCCGAATGTTCGTGATGGACGCCCCGATGCGGGTCTGGTCGCCCGGCTCCAGTTGTTCGGGGTGCGCGAGGCGTGCTGCCGAAACTTGCGCGGCCCAGCGCGGATTTGGGGTGATGGTTAGGCGTCCGGAATAGGAATCAATCGGGCCGTGGTCGATATTCCAACGGTTTTCGTTGGGTTCTCCGCCATGGAAGCCGCTGGCCTCGACGCCGAAAATGCCGTGGGAGATGCCCGCTGTTACCACCTCGTTGGAGATGTGGGTGGAGTCCTGCAGGTGGTGGCCGAGGGTGGCTTGCGGCAATTCGGCGGCGGAGGCGCGGTGGGGAAATGCAACCGGACCGAACGCGGGATCGCCGACCGGAGCCGCGTAGAGCCAGAAACGATTGCTCTTCCCGAAGGCCTGCGTGTACTGCACGGCCAGTTCCATGACGAAATCGTGCGGGTGCTGACCATCGATGATCGGCTTGCCGTGTGCGGTTTCACCGGTTTGAAACAGAAGGGGATACCGTTGGTTGGTGATGGTGGTGGGTTCCAGACTCAGCATTGTTCGGACGGTGAAGGTGCCGCGCCCGAGTTTGGTGGATGCGTCGGCCATCATCCAGTTGACGGATGCGAGTTTGTCGTGGCCCCTGGGGCCGGTCTGCTGGATCTCTGCCAGGAACAGGACTCCGTGCAGCCCAAGCGTCCATCTCCCGGATTTCAGGTGCAGCATCTCCATCGGGGTGGCGGCGGGGTTGAAGCTGGTGCCGGACGCTGTCATGGGGGATTTGTCACCCGCCATCGCGGCCATGTCATGGAGCATGTGCTGCATGCCCTCCATCTGGCTCATGTCATGTTGGGCGCACAGGGAGGCGGCGAACATCAGAAATGCAAATAAACGCACGAATTTTTCTCCAAGGAAATACACTTCGACTTACTGGGGTTGGACGTGAAGGGGCTTGGAGATCAAATACGGAGCGTGAGTTTGCGTTTGGGCGGGGGCGGATCGAACGCCGTGGGGGTCGGTGAAAGGGTCACTTCAGCCGGGAGCAAGCTGGCTTCCAGAACCGGTCCGGGCAGCGCCGCAGCTATCGGCACCTGGGGGATGGCCGGCGTTTTGGTTGCGGCAATGGCGGAATCGCAGGGCTTGGTGTTGGCTTGGGTTTGTTTGTGCTTGCAGCACGCATGCGAATCGGCGGGCTGGGCGCACATGAGCGGACAGATGCAGAGCAGCGCAACGAAGACGCCGAGCAAAAGCTTGGCCGTTTGTCTGGTCACTGCTTGGCGCATCCCTAATCCGACGGTAACACAGCGTCGGCCAGGGCTGACAATGGTAGGAACCCTATAAATGGCATCCACCACGCAGGAAGCTCCCAAAACTATTCGACCGGCCCTTGTTCGACTTATGGCTTTTGCCGTTTGCGTGCTGGTTGCCAATGGCTACTACGCCCAACCGGTGCTGTCCGATATTGCTCGAACTTTCGACCTCACGGTGGTCGGGGCGGGTCGTTTCGCGACTTTGATCCAGATTGGGATCTCGTTGGGCCTGTTTGTTTTCGTGCCACTGGGGGATATTTTGGAACGCCGCCAGCTCAGCATCCGGCTGATCCTGGCGTCCGCGTTTGCGATGGCGATCATGGCGACGGCGCAAACGTCGATCATATTTGGAATTGGGTGCTTCCTCCTGGGCACCAGTGTTTCCGCCGTTCATGTTCTGATTCCTTTCGCGGCGTCCCTGGCTTCGCCGGAAACGCGGGGTGCGGTTGTGGGGAAAGTGTTCAGCGGTCTGCTGATGGGAATCCTACTGGCCCGGACATTTTCAGGAATGGTGGCATCGGTTTTCGGGTGGCGGTCCGTGTTCGGCATTGCTTGTGTCCTGATGGTGGGCCTTTCGGGTCTGATTCGGTTCCAGCTTCCGCAGAGCACGCCGACGGCCTCCGTTGGGTGGGTGGAACTGATCCGTTCGATTCCCCAATTGTGGCGGGAACTACCGGTTTGGCGCGAGGCATGCTGGACCGGAATGCTGGTATTTGCGACGTTCGCGGCATTTTGGACCACGCTGGTGTTCTTTTTGGAGTCCCCCGGTTATGGATATGGCAGCCGGGAGGCCGGTTTGTTCGGCTTGGTGGGAGTTGCCGGTGCTCTGTGTGCGCCGTTGGTGGGCAAACTTGCGGACAGGAGCGGGGCGCGCCGAAGCGTCTTCGTTGGCTTGGTGGTGAACCTGCTGGCCTGGGTGGTGATGGGGCTCGCAGGCAAGGTCCTTGACGGTCTGATCGTCGGCGTTGTCCTGATGGACCTGGCTGTGCAGACGGTGCAGGTTTCGAATCAGGCGCGGATCTATGCGCTGCGTCCCGATGCCAGAAGCCGGATCAACATGGTCTACATGACGCTGTATTTCGTCGGGGCCTCGGTCGGTTCCTTTGTCGGGACCGCCTGCTGGCACCAATTCGGCTGGACCGGCGTATGCGTGTTTTCCGGGATCATGACGGTGGCGGCGATGGCCGTCCACGCGGGTTTTGCCCAGCGTTAGCTGTCGATTCCCATTTGGGTGAGGCGGTAGCGGAGTGCGTTGCGCGTCAATCCCAGCAGGCGGGCCGCATGGCTCTTATTGCCGTCCGCTTTCTTCAGGGCGTTTTTGATCAATTCCTGCTCAAAGGTGTCGAGGCTCATGCCCTCGGGCAGTGCCAACTCCCCTTGGACGTGCCTGGGGCGGAGGTTCATGTCGAGGCGGATGTCGCCAGCGTCCAAACGGTCTCCCAGCGCCATCACGATGCTGCGTTCAATCACGTTTTCCAGTTCGCGGACATTGCCCGGCCAGTGGTAGGTGAGCAGTTTGTCGACCGCGGCCTGGGTGATGCCGTGCACCCGCCCGCCCATTTCGGGGGACAGCTTTTCCACGAAATGCTCGGCGAGGAACGCGATATCCTCGGGTCGCTGGCGGAGCGGCGGGATCTCGATGGGCACCACATTGAGGCGGTAGTAGAGATCCTCGCGGAAGGTGCCGTCTTCGAGCGCTGCGCGCAGGTCCTTGTTGGTGGCAGCGATCACGCGGACATCGATGTGCAGGGTTTTGTTGCTGCCGAGGCGTTCGATTTCACGCTCCTGCAGCACCCGGAGGAGCTTCACTTGGATGGAAGCCGGGACGTCGCCGATTTCGTCGAGCATTACGGTGCCGCCATCGGCCTGTTCGAATTTGCCGGGTTTGGAGATGTTGGCACCGGTGAAAGCACCCCGCTCGTAGCCGAAAAGCTCGCTCTCCATCAAGTTTTCCGGCAGCGCGGTGCAGTTGATTTTGACGAAGGGCTTGTCCTTGCGCGGGGAGTGGAAGTGGATGGCGCGGGCAATGAGGTCCTTGCCGACGCCGCTTTCGCCAGCCAGGAGGACGGTCGCGCGCGAGGGTGCCACCCGCAGGATGGTCCCGAAAATCTGCTGCATCGCGTGGCTGTGGCCCACGATGTTGTCCCACCGGTAGCGGCGGCCGAGCTCCTCCTTGAGGCGGCGGTTTTCGTCGCGCAGCCCCCGGACCTCCAGCGCTTTGTTTACGACCGTTGTCAGGTGGTCGAGGGAGAACGGTTTCAGCAGGAAATCCGCCGCCCCGGCCTTCATGGCTTCCACCGCGTTTTCGATGGTACCGAAGGCCGTCATCATGATCACGGGTATGCCGGGATCGCTGCGACGGATGAGCTGCAGCATTTCGAGGCCGGTCATGCCGGGAAGCTTGAAATCGGTGAGGATCAGGTCGGCGCGGTCGATGAGGGGGAGCGCGGCCTCGGCCGTCGAGGCCTTCACTGGCTCGTAGCCCGCGTCGATCAGTTGCAACTCGATGATGCGGCGGAGCTTGTCCTCGTCTTCGACGATCAGGATGCGCTTTTTCATTTAGGCTTTCTGGGGTACCGCCGTGGGAGCGGCGAGCGGCAGGAGGACCCGAAAAGTGCTGCCCTTGCCCACTTCGCTTTCAACCGCGATTTTACCGCCGTGGCCGTCCACAATTTTGGCCACGATGGCGAGGCCGAGTCCGACGCCGGTCTGCTTGGTGGTGACGAATGGGTTGAAGATGGTGTCGAGCTTGTCGACGGGGATGCCGCAACCGTGGTCGACGATGGCAATTTCGGCTTGGGCGCCTACTAGTCGAGTTGCGACGGTGATGGGTGCGCCGTCGGCCGAGGCTTGCTGAGCGTTGCTGAGGAGATTCAGCAGAACCTGTTCCATAAGCGCGGGGTCGATTTCAAGCGCTGGAACGTCTGGTGAGAAATTGCGGATGATTTCGAGGCGGGCGTGCTTGGCGGCACGGTCGATGGTTCGGGTGATGTCGGTGGTTTCGCGGCGGGGCTCCAGCGGGCGGGCGAAATCGAGGAAGCGGGTGACCAGGGAGTTGGTGCGGTCCACTTCCTCGCTGATGATTTGGGCGAGTTCGCGGGCGACTTCGTTGTCCTTGGCGGTTGCGCGGGTCAACAGTTCGGCGGAACCCCGGATGGAGCCCAGGGGATTGCGCAGCTCGTGGGCGAGTCCGGCGGACAGCTGGCCCAAGGCTGCCAGGCGCTCCGACCGGCGGACGGCGGCTTCGGCCTCGCGCAGGTGACGGTTGGCTTCTGCCAGTTGTTCGGCCGCGGCCTTGTGGCGGGCGGATTCGAGCCGGATGGCCTCGCCGAGGTAGTTGACGAGGACGGCGGCGACTGCTAGGAGGATGCCGCGTACGGCAAGTACGTGCATCTGCTCGGTTTCGATGAACCACTGGTTCCAATCGATGAACAGCAGGTAGCAGAGGTAGGTGCCGATGGCGAGTACTGAGCTAACGACGGTCCCGATGACTCCCAGGTACGTGGCGGCGGAGACGATCGGGACCAGGAGGAGCAGGTAGTAGAGGGTGTTTACGCCGTCTGTGATCCAGAAAAGACAAAACAAAGCCACCAGCTGCAGGGACGTGATGGCGATTCGGCCCTGGAGGGTGGACAGGGCCTCGGTCTTGCGGTCTGCGAGGAGCAATGCCGCCAGGATGCCGATGATGATCTCTTCCTGGAGGTCGTGGGCGAGCCAGATTAGCGCTCCAAACAGCAGGGCGAGGATGCCGTCCTGGATGCGGAGTTTCTGGACCTGGATCACATTGTCCCTGTCTGCGACGCTATCAGAACCTTGCCGGGATTCAGAATGCCCTTGGGATCCAGTGCCCGCTTCAGCGTCCGCATGAGTTCGAGCTCCGCCGGAGTCCGGCACAACTCCAGATACGCCCGCTTTTCCATCCCAATGCCGTGTTCTGCGGATACGGACCCTTTCCGTCCGCCAATGCCCGCGTAGACGATCTCCTCGACACGAGTGCGGGATTGGTGTTCACCGCTTCCGACGTGCACGTTCAGGTGCAGGTTGCCGTCGCCCATATGGCCAAAGACGAAACAGACGTGGCTGGGCCATTCGGCGGCCAATTTGGCCCGGACTTCGGCAACGTAGGACTCCATGGTGGGAATGGGCATGCTGACGTCGAAGCCGAACCAGGGTCGGTACTGGTGGAACTGGTCGACGTCGTCGCGGATGGCCCAGATGGCCTTGCGCTCGGCGGCGGTGAGGGCTACGACGCAGTCTTCGATCAGTCCGGCGTCGGAGATCTGTTCGAGCGCGGCCTCGAAACGTGCTTGGTCGGCGTTCTGGTCGGAGCCGAGGGCGTCGACGATGGCGTAGTAGGGATACGTCTGGGGCAGGGGAGGGGATTGGCGGGCGGGCGGGGTGGTGACGAGGCGGTAGAACTCGTTCCACATGACTTCGAACGCGGAGAGCGTGCCCCCGAGCGCGCCGCCGAGTTCCCTCAGAACTTTCGGCAGGGCGGAGAATTCCTTCACGGCGATGACGGCTGTGCATTGGCTGCGGGGCATGGGCTGCAGGCGGAGAATAGCCCGGGTGACGATTCCGAGCGTACCTTCGGACCCGATGAAGAGCTGTTTCAGGTCGTAGCCGGAATTATTCTTCACGATGGGGTACATGGAGGAGATGACCGTGCCGTCGGCCAGGACAGCCTCCAGGCCGAGCACCAGGTTTCGCGTCATGCCGTAGCGGATGACTCGGTTGCCGCCGGCATTGGTGGAAATGAGTCCGCCGATGGTGGCGGAGCCGCGCGCTCCAAGATCAAGGGCGAAGAGCAGGCCTGCGGCTTCGGCCTTTTGTTGGATGGTCTGGAGTGCCACGCCGGCCTCCACCGTGACAGTGAGGGCGGCTCCGTCGACTTCCTCCATGCCCGTCATGCGTTCGAGGGACAGAGCGATTTCGGCGCTGGTGGTGCGCGTGCCTTCCACCAGGCCGGTCATGCCTCCGTGGGCGACGACGGGCTGTCCGGCCTGATGGCAGAGGCGGAGGACTTGCGAGACTTCATCCGTGGTGCGCGGGCGGACGATCGCTGCTGCTTCCATCGGCTCGCGGGAAATCCAGCCGGTGCTGCGCGCGGAGACGTCCTCCCCGGTGAGCAGGCCCTCGGGCCCGACGATGTGTGCGATTTCCTGGAGGAGGGTCTGTAGCGGCATCTCGACATGTCCAGCATAAACGACGGGTAACGGGATACTGGAAGGGTGTCCGGTACTCCTTTAATCGAACTCCGCAATGTGACCGTTATGCGCGGTGACAATGTCGGCATCCATGATCTGACGCTTTCCATCGGCGCTGGCGAGCATGTTGCCATCCTTGGGCCGAATGGCTGCGGCAAATCGACGCTGATCAAGACCATCACGCGCGAGTGCTATCCGCTGCTGGAGGATGGCTCGTCGGTGTCGATCCTGGGAAAGTCGGTCTGGAACGTGGTGGATTTGCGCAGCATGATGGGCATCGTTTCCAACGATTTGATGACCCAGTGCACGCGCGAAATCACGGGTTTCGAGATCGTCCTTTCGGGATTCTTCTCCAGCATCGGCATCTGGCCGAACAATGAGGTTCAGGAGTGGATGTACGAGCGTGCCTACGGCGTGCTGGAGCTGCTGGAGGCCGCGCATTTGGCGGAAAAACCGGTGGACGAGATGTCGTCCGGCGAGGCGCGGAGGATGCTGATCGGGCGTGCGCTGGTGCATGAGCCGAAGGCGCTGCTGCTGGACGAGCCCTCCACGAGCTTGGATCTTTTCGCCCAGCACGAGCTGCGGGAGTTGGTGGGGAAACTGGCGCGGTCGGGGATTGGGATTGTTCTGGTGACACACCATTTGTCGGATCTGATTCCGGAGATCGAGCGCGTGATTCTGATGCGCAAGGGGCGGATTTTGGCGGATGGTCCGAAGGATGAGATGCTGACGGAGCAGAGGTTGGGCGAGTTGTTCGGAATTCCTGTGGAACTGGCCAAGCGCGACGGTTATTATCACTGTTGGTAGGTAGAACATGTCCCAACCCCGGAAACCACACCCACGCTGGCCCGCGATCCTTGCGGCGCTGGCCATATCCACGCTTTACTATGCGCTGCCGGAGCATCTCACGTTGGGTCCCGGATGGTGGCTCTTCGCTATTACGGCTGGCTTGTTGGTTCCGACGACACTGACCCACCGTATGGGCCGGGCGGACTGGAATGAGATTTTCGGGTACACTCTGCTGGGGGTGATCACCGTGGGTCTGGTTTCGTCGTTGTGCCTATTGGTGATGCGGCTGCCGATGCACAAGGATTCCCCGGTGGAACTGTTGAAGGCTGCGGCGTCGCTCTGGGCGAGCAACGTGCTGTTGTTTGCCTCCTGGTACTGGCGGCTGGATGGTGGAGGCCCGAACGAGCGGGACATCCAGGGTGCGCATGTGGACGGCGCGTTCCTGTTCCCCCAGATGGTGATGGACGCCGAACTGAAGCGAAAGATGGGCGAGGAGCATTGGAGCCCGGGTTTTGTGGACTATTTGTTCTTGGCGTTCAATACCAGCACGGCATTCTCGCCTACGGATGTGCCGGTTTTGACACGTTGGGCGAAGGTGCTGATGATGGTGCAATCGGTGATTTCGTTGACGGCGATTGCGTTGTTGGCGGCTCGGGCGGTGAATATTTTGTAGGTGATGATCAGCTCCGCGCGGCCCATCCAAATATTCCGTGGCGGGGTAAGTCACTGATATTCCGGATCTCCGGGATAAGATTCGCAAATTGATCGACACGATGCGATGGCGCTACCATGGGAGACATCCCTACTTTCCGTTTCAGGAGTTGTCCCGTGAGCATGAAGCCGTTTTTGTGGACCGCCGCATTGGCGTTGGCGCTGGTGCCGGAATCGATGGAGGCGCAGACGCGGTTGCTACGGCATCCGAGTTGGCATGACAACAAGGTGGCGTTCAGCTACTTTGGCGACATATGGGTGGCGAACGGGGATGGGTCGAGCCCCCGCCGCATCACCGACAATCGGGCGCGCGACATCTATCCGCGCTTTTCGCCGGACGGCAAGTGGATCGCATTTTCCTCCGACCGCGACGGCAACAACGATGTTTATGTCGTCCCGGCAGAGGGCGGCAAGCCGAAACAGCTGACCTTCCACACGGCTGCCGACACTGTCTTGGGCTGGACACCGGATTCCAAGAACATTCTGTTTTCTTCGCCGCGGGGAAACGGGGCGTTTCCGAACGTGGCCACGCTTTGGCAGATTTCGGTGGAGGGTGGGATGGAATCGCCGCTGCCTGTCGACTGGGGTTCGGGTGGCAGCTACGCGTCGGACGGAGCCAAACTGGCTTTCACGCGGCATCCGGCGGTCTGGTCGCGACAACACTACCGGGGTTCCTACAATGCGGACCTCTGGGTCATGGACATTGCGGCTAAGAAATATACCAGGCTGGACGATTCCGACTACAAGGGAAACCACCTTTGGCCGATGTACGGGCAGAAGGGCGACATCTATTTCGTAGCTGACCGCTTGCCGGTGGAAAAAGGCTTGAAGTACGCCGGGCCGGAGGTCATGAAGTCCGTCAACAACATTTGGAAAATTTCGGACAAGGGCGGGGTGCCGGTCCAAGTGACGCACCACACCTCCGGCAACCTGTATTTCCCGACAATTTCGTCCGACGGACGCACCATCGTGTACGAGGAGAACTTCGGGATCTGGAAGTTGGATACGGCCACGGGGAAATCGACCGAGATTCGGGTGGATGTCCGATCCGACGCGAAGGACAACGATACGAGACTCCGCACATTCCGCAACGAGGCGGAGGAATTCGACCTCTCGCCCTCGAACAAGCGGGCGGTGGTGTCGGTCCATGGGGAACTGTTCACGGTGGCGACGGCCAAGGGCAACGTGCAGCGGGTGACGGAGACGTTCTGGCGCGAAAAGGACCCGACGTGGTCGCCTGACGGGAAGCTGATTGCGTTTGTATCGGACCGGACGGGGCGGCAGGAGATTTGGGTGTCGGGCGAGCTGGGCAAGGACCCGGTGAAGGTTTCGGACGCCGATTGTGACAAGTCGTCGTTGGTGTGGGCGGCGGATTCGAAGTCTCTGCTGTGGACGGGGTCCGACCACAAGCTGCGGCGCGTCGAGGTTCCTTCGGGGAAGACGGATATTGTGGCGTCGAGCGATGTGGGGCAGGTGACGGGACCCCAGTTTTCACCGGATGGCAAGTGGATCAGCTATGCCAAGCAGGATGCCCTGACGCGGTCGCATGTGTTCCTGAAGAATCTGGACACGGGTGCCGAAACGCAGATCAACAGTGACGAGTTCACGATCTCGAACGGCGCGCGGTGGACTGCCGACGGCAAGAAGCTGCTGATGCTGGGCGGCACGGGGACGAATTCGATGGCGGCGCTCGGACGGACGACGTTCCAAGCATATGCTGTTTCCCTGGTGCCAGTGGAAAAGGGTCCGGACGAGGGTGTGGATACGGAATTGGAAGCGGTCCAGGCGGATGCGGCACCGGCAAGACGGGCGGGCGCGGGTGGCGGTAAGGTGGAAGTCAAGATCGAGTGGGCGGGTTTGGCACAGCGGATCAAGCTGATTGCGAGCGTGCCGGGATCTGTCAACTCCATTCTGCCCGCACCGGATAGCCGCACGTATGCGATGACCGCGTTCGGAGACGGCGCGGGCGGTCCGGCGATCTACACGGTGAACGAGGACGGCACGAGGTTGAACCGCTTGTCAACTGCGCCTGCGCCGGACGCAGCGGGTGCCCCGCAGGGTCGTGGAGGTGGCGGATTCGGCGGCGCGTCGGAGCCGAAGTGGGCGAAGGATTCGCGGTCGTTGTACTACCTGCAGGGCCGTTCGCTGTACAGCATTCCGGTTTCAGTTGGTGGCGGCGATGCCCCGGCGGCGGCACCGGCTGGTGGTGGTGGCCGGGGTGGTCGTGGTGGCGGGTTGGCCGTCGCTGCGGCGGCGAGTGCTCCGGCGGCGGGCGGCGCTGCTCCGAAGCGGGTGGATTACACGCTCCACATGGAGGTCAATACCGAGGAGGAGCGTCGCCAAGTGTTTGAGGAAGCTTGGCGGACGATGAAATACCGGTTCTACGACGCCAAAATGCACGGGGTGAACTGGAATCTGGCGAAGGACAAGTACGAATCGCTGATGCCGCACGTGTCGGGTCTGGATGATCTGCACGACGTGGTGATGGAGATGATCGGGGAGTTGAACGCGTCCCATACCGGGATTACGGGCGGGTCCGAAGGCGATGTCCCTCGCGAAGCGGTGGTGACCCGCTTCCCCGGATTCGACTTGGAGCCAGATGCTTCCGGGTACTACAAGGTGTCTTCAATTTACCGAAAAGGTCCGGCGGACCACGAGTACCTGAAGCTGGCCAAGGGCAATTTCATCACGGCGGTGAACGGCAAGGAGTTGCGGACGACGGACAACTACTGGCGGATGTTCAACCTGCTGCCGGGCAGCAAGTTCGAATTCATGGTGAACTCGAAGGCGTCGGCGGATGGGGCGTGGAAGGTCGGGATCGATCCCGTTTCCTCGATGGCGCAGGCGGATTTGGAGTACGAACGGTGGGTGGCGAACCGGAAGGAATCGGTGGCGAGCCTGTCGGGCGGCAAGATTGGATACCTGCACATCCGGGCGATGGACGCGCCTTCGTTGGCACGGTTCCAGCGGGAACTGACGGAGAATCTGGACAAGAAGGCGCTGGTGATCGACCAACGGTTCAATGGGGGCGGCGGGATCGATCAGGAATTACTGGCGATTTTGGTGCAACGGAAGCCGTACGAGTCGTACCAGGGGCGGGATTCGGTGGTGCTGAACAGGCCGACGGCGGCGTTCTTCGGGCCGATGGCGGTGTTGCAGAACGAACGGTCGGCCAGCGACGCCGAGATGTTCCCGGAAGGCTTCCGGGCGCTTGGGTTGGGGAAGGTGATCGGCGTGAATACGATGGGGGCGGTGATCGGCACGGGTTCCTTCACGCTTCTGGACGGGTCCGCGTTGAGGACGCCGGGTTTCGGGGTGTTCGGGGCAGGGGGACAGAACTTGGAAAACTACGGGGTTCCGCCGGACGTGGAGATTGATAACACGCCGACGGATTTCCTGGCGGGGCACGACCGGCAGGTGGAGAAGGCGGTGGAGGTTCTGTCGGCCCAAATCAAATAGGTTTGGCTGGTTCCTTGCCCGGCAGGGCGGCGGGGTTTTCGTGGACACGTTCACGGAACCGGCCGCTCATGCCGGATCCCAGTGCTACTGCCGATTCGCCGAACTTGTCGCGAAGTTTGTCGGTGGCCTCAAGGGCCTTGCGCCAGCGCTCGGTGCGGCCGCCGTCGAGGAGGTCGAGCTGGCCCACCTCCGCGGTGAAACCCGACGCGTGCACTCCGATCAGGCGAATCGTCCGACCGCGCTGCCAGTTGGCGTGGAGTAGGCGGCGGGAGTGTTCCACGATATCCATGTCGAGCTGGGTTGGGGCAGGCAGCGTATGGGCGCGGGTCATGGTGGAGAAATCCGTGTACCGAAGCTTCAGCTGGACGGTGCGGGCGTAGAGTTGGTGCTCGCGGAGGCGGCGGCAGACTTTTTCGGCGAGATGGGTGAGGGTGGCTTCGAGCCTGTCCGGGTCCGCGGTGTCCTCGTTGAAGGTGTGTTCATGGCTGATGGACTTTGGGTCCGAGCGGTCGGCGATTTCCGCGTCAAACCAGCCGCCGGCGTCGCGTCCTTCGGCCTTTCCGGCCAAGGCCAAGCCCCATTTTCCGAATTTGGATTCGAGGAACGACTCTTCGAGCGCGGCGAGGTCGCCGATGCGGCGAATTCCCATCGAGTGCAGGTTGCTTTCCATGACCTTGCCGACGCCGGGGATCCGGTGCACTTCCATGGGAGCCAGGTAGCGCGCTTCGACGCCTGGTTGGACCCAGAGGATGCCGTTGCGTTTGGCCTGGTCGGATGCGATCTTGGCGACCAGCCGGGAGGTAGCGATTCCGATGGAGCAGTTGAGTCCGGTAGCGCGCTTGACCTCCTCGTGCAGCTTGTGGGCGGCCAGCATCGGGGGGCCAAGGAGGCGGGCGGTACCGGTCATGTCGAGGTAGGCCTCGTCGATGGACGCCATTTCGACCTTGGGGGAGAATTTGCCGAGGACCTCGAAGACGCGCCCCGAGTATTCGCGGTAGCGCTCGGGGTGGCCGGGAACGAAGGTGGCGTGGGGGCATCGCTGGTAGGCGGTCCGCAGGGGCATGGCGGAGTGGATGCCGAATTTCCGGGCCTCGTAGGAGGCGGCGGAGACGACTCCGCGTTCGTGGGATTCGCCGCCAACGACTACCGGCCTGCCCTTGAGCGAGGGGTCGAAAATTTCCTCGACCGACACAAAGAAGGCGTCCATGTCGAGGTGGAAGACCGTTCGGGATGGGTTGGACGGGGCGGCCATCGCGTGTAGATGTTAGAAGCCTAACACGTTGACCGCCTGTGAAGAGACCCGAGTGTTAGGCGGTGGCTAGCAGGAAAGTTCGGGCATAGCCGGCGTCGCCCTTCATGCCGACGTCGCGGGCGTCGAAGAGGCTGACGTCGTGGAAACCGGCCTCGCGGAGGGCATCGTCAACGTCGCCGAGATCGTGGCAGGTCTGGCGAAGGGTGAAATCGGTGCGGGTCCAGCTCGGCGGGCCGCCGTCGAAGGAAGTCGCGTTGCAGGTGGCGATGCGGGAATCGCCGTCGTATTCCATGCGCAGGACGCAGACGCGGTCGTCGGCAACCACGGCATCGGTGGTGTTCCAGTAGAGGTCGAAGGCTTCCTCGCCGTTGAGGTCGAAGAGGAATGGTGCCTTGGGACGGAGGTGTTTGCGGATTTGGGTGAAGGCTTGGGCCAGCCCGGCGAGGTCCGGGACGTGGTTGAGGCTTTCAAAGACGGAATATGCGGCGTGGAATTTGCGACCGAGGTCGAAATCGCGGACGTCGGCATGGTGGAGTTCGCAGCCGGGGGCGTTTTCGGCGGCGTAGCGGAGCATCTCCGATGACGCGTCCAAGCCGGTGATGGCAAAACCCATCTTGTGGACGGCGTTTGTCACTTGGCCGGTGCCGCAGCAGACATCCAGGACTGATTGCCCGGATTTGATTCGGGAAAGCAGGAGGCGCTCCAGAATCGGGAGCGCCTCCTTGCGGTAATCGGCTCCCCAGTGCCGGTTGTAGATGGCGGCAAAGGGGTCGTATTCGTTGTTCATTAGGCGTGGTGCAGAGTGGGGCCGGTGAAGGCGGTTTCGGTGGAGCCGGAGACTGCGTCGGCCTCGGCATTTTTGCCGACGAGGCGGAGGGCTGCAGCAGCAACGTTGCCGACGGTGAATCCGAAGTTCGTCATGATGACGTCTCCGGGGGCGGAAGCTCCGTAATGGTCGATGCCGATCTTGGTGCCTTCGAAGCCTGCCCAACGGTCCCATCCAAAGGTGGATGCCGCTTCCACGGTGACGCGGGCGCGGATTGCGCTTGGCAGCACGCTCTCGCGGTAGGCGGCGTCCTGCGCCTCGAAAAGATTCATGCTGGGCATGTTCACCACACGGGCGTTGACGCCGAAGGTGGCCAATTTCTCCTGGGCCTTCACGGTGAGTGCGACTTCGGAGCCGGTGCCGATCAGGAGGACGTCCGGTGTGCCCTCGCAGTCCGAAAGGATGTAGGCACCCTTGGAAACATCGGGATTCACAGCCTTCGAAAGATCCAGGTGTGGCATGTTCTGGCGGCTGAGAATGAGCGCCGTCGGTCCGTTGTGCTGCACTGCGAATGCCCAGGCGGCGGAGGTTTCGGTGGCGTCGCCCGGACGGATCACGTTCAGCTTGGGGATGGACCGGAGGGCGGCCAGATGCTCGATGGGTTCGTGGGTGGGGCCGTCCTCGCCGACGCCGATGCTGTCATGCGTGAAGACATAGACGACCTTGAGGCCCATCAGCGCGCCGAGGCGAACTGCCGGCTTCATATAGTCGGAGAAGACGAAGAAGGTTGCCGAGAAGGGGATGATGCCGCCATGGGCGGCCATGCCGTTCACGGCTGCTCCCATGGCGTGCTCGCGGACGCCGAAGGCCAGATTGCGGCCGATGTAGCCCCACGGTCCGCCGACCGCGCCTTGGGCGGGCGTTTCGGGTTGGGGAAGAGGCTGGAAGTCGCCCATGCCCTTGAGGGCTGTGTTGGTGGACGGGTTGAGGTCGGCGGAACCGCCGAGAATGTTCGGGATGCGGCGGGCCAAGGCGTTGAGTGCCTCGCCACCGGCGACGCGGGTCGCGATCGGTTTGTCGGAGGGCTTCCACTTGGGAAGTTCGGCGTCCCAGCCTTCAGGGAGTCCGCCGTTGGCGATCATTTCGAAATCGGCGCCTTCGGCCGGGTAGGCAGCCTTGTAGGCTTCGAGGGATGCGGCCCAGGCTGTTTCGGCTGCGGCACCCTTTGGCAGGGCCTCGCGGAAGTGGGCGAGGGCGTCTGCCGGGATGAAGAACTTGTCGGTGGTGGGCCAGCCGAGGGCCTTCTTGGTTGCGACCAGTTCGTCCTCACCCAGCGGGCTGCCGTGGGAGGAGAAATTGTCATGCTTCTTGGGGCTGCCGAAGCCGATGTGGGTCCTTACGAGGATCATCGACGGGCGGGTGGTATCGGCCTTGGCGGCTTCAATGGCTGCGGCGATGGCTGCGGTGTCGTTGCCGTCGGCGACGTGGATGGTCTGCCAGCCATAGGCATCGAAGCGCATGCCGACGTTTTCGGTGAAAGTGAGGTTGGTGCCGCCGGCGAGGGTGATTTTGTTGTCGTCGTACAGCACGATCAGCTTGCCCAGCTTCAGGTGGCCCGCGAGTGACGCGGCTTCCTGGGTGATGCCTTCCATCAGGCAACCGTCGCCGCAGATGGCGTAGGTGTGGTGGTTTACCACTTCATGGCAGGGTTTGTTGTACTTCGCGGCCAGCCATGCTTCGGCCATGGCCATGCCGACGGCGTTGCTGAAACCTTGTCCCAAGGGGCCGGTGGCGACTTCGACGCCGGGGGTGTGGCCGCGCTCGGGGTGGCCGGGGGTCTTGCTGCCCCATTGGCGGAAGCTCTTGATGTCGTCGAGGGACAGATCGTAGCCGGTGAGGTGCAGCAGGCTGTAGATCAACATGGAGCCGTGTCCGGCGGAGAGGACGAAGCGGTCGCGGTCAAACCATGCCGGGTCTGCCGGATTGTGGCGGAGGAACTTCTGCCAGAGGGTGTACGCCATGGCGGCGGCGCCCATGGGCATGCCGGGGTGGCCGGAGTTGGCGTGCTGGATGGCGTCCGCGGAGAGGATGCGGATCGAGTTGATGGCGCTCAGTTCGAGCAATTCGTTTTCGGTGGACAAAATATTGACTCCGTGGACAGCGGGCGCAAATTCGCGCTATTTTTCATTCTATCCGTGTTGGGTGAACGTCGGATGAAAGTGTGATTGCGGGCTCGTGGAGGACGGGGAATCGGACGGAGCGGGCGATGAAACAGAGCTTTGCGGCCTCGTGGTGCAGGTGGTGGGCCTTGTTGCTGTCGGATTCCGGTGTGACGGTGGCGTGCGGGCGCAGGGTGACGCTGGTGAATTCGCCCGAGCCGTCCGGGTTTTCACGCATTTCGCCGCTGGCGCAATCCTCATAGGCGGTGACGATGATGCCTGCCTCGGCGCAAAGGTGCAGGTACCAGAGCATGTGGCAGCTGGAAAGGCTGGCGACGAGGAGTTCCTCGGGATTGTAGCGGGTGGCGTCGCCGCGGAAATGGGGGTCCGAGGAGCCGGGTATCGGGCCGGATTTGCCGGGGGCGGCGTGCTCGTGGTTGCGCGAGTAGGACTTGTAGCTGGAGGTGCCGGAACCGGAGTTGCCAGTCCAGCGCAGGGTGGTTTCGTAATGGTGGGTTTTCACGACGGTGCCGACACCAGTATCGCCCAAGTTTGTTTCTGACCTGATAAGCTGGGCCTTCAAACCCACATGCGGAACTATTTGGATCTGACAGGCAAAGTGGCGCTCGTTACGGGCGCGTCCTCGGGCATCGGTGCAGCCACCGCGGAAGTGTTCGCCGATTTGGGCGCGTTGGTCGCCGTCGGCTACTTCAACAACGAATCGGGCGCAAATGCCGTGGTCGAGCGGATCGCCGCCGCCGGAGGCAAGGCTGTTGCCATCAAGGCCGACGTCAGCAACGCTGCAGGTGTGAAGACGGTAATCGATGCCACGGTGGAGGCGTTCGGCCCGATCGACATCCTTGTGAACAACGCCGGGTCACTGGTGGAGCGGCAGAAAATTGCCCAGGTGACGGAGGAACGCTGGGACTACATCATGGACCTCAACCTGAAGAGCGCGGTTCTGTGTTCCCAGATGGTGGCACCGTCGATGGTGGAGCGGAAATCGGGCGCGATCATCAATATCGTGTCGATCGCGGGCCGCAACGGCGGCGGTCCGGGCGCGCTGGCCTATGCCACCGCCAAGGGCGCGTTGATCACGTTCACCAAGGGCTTGGCGAAGGAATTGGCTCCGCAGGGTGTGCGTGTGAATGCCGTGTCCCCCGGTGTCATCGATACGCCGTTCCATGAAGTGTTTTCCACGCCGGAAATGATCAAAAATTTTGTGGCGGGGATTCCGGCCGGTCGAACCGGGACGTCGATGGAATGCGCCACGGCAATTGCCTTCCTTGCTTCCAATGCGGCGAGCTATATCGTTGGCGAAACGATTGAGGTCAACGGCGGCCAGTTGATGCTGTAGTGGGGCTTGGCCGGTCTATTCGGCCATCCGCTCCAGCAGGACTGACTTTGCCCGCATAATGTGGCTCCGGAGGGCGGAGACGAGGCCGTCGCTGTCCCGCCGGGCCATGGCTTCCACAATTTCCTCGTGTTCGGCCTGCTCCTGCTCCAACCGGAGTTGCCAGGATTCGTCGGCATTGTGCAACCGTCCCATGGCGATGTGCGCTTGGAGACTGTCGTACATGTCGGCCAGCCTTTTATTGCCGGATGAATCGATAATGATTTGGTGAAGCTCCGAGTTGGCCTGCTCGTGCGCTTGGCGCTGCAGGGGGGTCCGGACAGGCTTTGCCAGAATTGCCAGCTGTTTTCGGGCGTTTTGAATAGCCTCGTCCGTGATGCCGACGATGCCGTTTTCAGCCGCGAGGCACTCCAAGGCGCATCGGATGTCGAATGTCTCGGCGAGATCCCGGCGGGAGAGTGTCGCCACGAAGCTTCCGCTCCGCGAATGGACGTCCACCAAGCCTTCGGCGGCCAGCAATTGAATGGCCGAGCGGACCGGGGTCAGACTGACCCCCAGTTGCTCGGCCAATTCATCCACGTTGAGGCGCATGCCGGGGTAAAAACGGCGCGAAAGAATCGCCTCGCGGATGGAGGCGTGCACGTCGTCTACGGCGCGGCGCCGTTCGATGCGTCCCAACGTTAATGTCTCGGTGGCCACTATATCCACTTTAGAAGATCGCCTTGCTCGCAATATCTCCAAGCTGGAGGATTCGCGGCTAGAAGATCAGTTTCATGCCAAGCTGGATGCTGCGGGCGGCACGCGCGGAGGTGATTGTTCCGAAAGTGCTGCTGGCATTCAGGCCGTTGGCGCCGGGCGAAAAACCGCCGCTCACGAAACCCAGGTTTGTATGGTTGTCCATATTGAAAGCCTCTGCGCGGAACTGGACGTTGACCCGCTCCTTGATTCTGGTGTTCTTGATCAGGGAGAAATCGCAGTTGAAGAAGCCCGGGTTTCGGACGTCGGGCAGGGTGCGGCCCACGTTGCCGTAGGTGTACTGGGGCGGATTCACAAAGGCCGCCGTGTTGAACCACGCGTATTGCGTCGGCTTGTCCAGTTTCGCGGACACCCCGGTGGAGTTGGGTCGGCTTGCCAAATTGTTGGATGCGCCGGAGATCAGCACCGGAAGGCCCTTCTGGATTCCGATGATGGTTTGCGCCTGCCAGCCGCCAATCAGCATGTTGACGACGGGGTTGTGGGCGTCCAGCCACTTGCCCGCACCGAACGGCAGTTCGTAAACGGAGCTGATGGCCAAGCGCTGCGGGACGTCCGTGGGATCGATGGACCGCTCCTGGTTCCGTGCGAACAGGCCGTTCTGGTAGCCGTTGTTGGTGACTTGCTCGATGGAGCCGAAGTTGATGGGGGAGGCCACGCTGTCACTCATTAGCTTGCCCTTGGTGTAGGAGGCAAGGAAGGTGAGGCCCTTCGAAAAGCGCTTTTGGACGGACAGGAGACCGGCGTGGTACATCGAGTTTCCGAGATGCGGGTTCCGAACGGTGATGCCGGTGTAGTACGGATAAGCCAACAGGGATTGCTGTTGGGTGATGGTTGCCGATCCCAGGGAGCCCGGCACGACGTTCGCATACGGGTTCGGCACCGGATTCTGGAGTGCGGTACCAAGGCTGAGGTACTTCGGGTCGAGTTGGTTCAGGTTGTAACCGCCTCCCACCAGATGTGTCCCGTGGTTCGCCGTATAGCTGGCGTCGAACATCCATCCGCCCATTACCTGTTTCTGGATCGAGAAGCTCCACTGCTGGGACATTGGGGTTTTTGCTGCCGACTCGTCGTAGGTCACGCCTTGTCCGAGGAAAGCGCTGGAGCCCAGTCCGCGGCCGAGGGGAAGGATTGGTGCGCTGGGGAAACCTTGGCTCAGTTGGAATGCCGGCAGGTTGGCGTTGCCGCCCGGCGCGTTGTAGGCCGTGCTGGTGGATGCGAAACCGGAGGTGCTGCCGAAATAGGTGATGTTGAAGGTGCCGGGGAAGAAGATGGCGTAACCGGCACGCAGCACAGTCCTGCCGTGGCCCGAGGGATCCCACGCAATGCCGAGACGGGGTGCGAAATCTTTGAAATCGGCGTTCAGGTAGGTCTTGTCGTAGTCCTGGCATGCGTATTGCATGGAACCCTTCAATTTTGTGAGGGGATTGATGGCGGTCGGGTTGAAGTTCGACGTGCCGCAGTTGCGCTCGTACGGGGGCTGCTGGTAGTCGTAGCGCAGTCCGAGGTTGACGCTGATCCGCTTTGTGAGACGCCAGTCATCTTGAACGAAACCGCTCAATGTGTAGCCTTTTTCGGATTCACCCGTGTGGGTGCTGACCGAGGCGCTGCTGACCGCCCCCACCAGGAATGCGGCATAGGCGCTGCCGGTGCCCGTCTGGTTTTGCGGGTTGCCCGTCAGCCCGGCGGCAAAGCTGAAGCTGCCGGAAGGTGCCGACGTCTGGTAATTGTTGCCGAAAAGGAGCCGGTACTCCATGCCGACCTTCAGCGAATGGTTTCCGATAACCAATGTCGCGGTGTTGGTGGCATCCCAGGTCAAAGCCCCGCGGTAGCCGACTGTCGCGTTTCCGAGGGCCGCGTAACCGTTGGAAATGGACGGAAATACGGTGCTTGGGACGTTGGCGGGCAAGCCGAGCTTCTGGGGCCATCCCTGGTTGTAGCTGGCGGATTGGAATGGAAAGTCCTGCCGGGCGACGCCGAGGCGGAATTCGTTGATCCAACGGGGCGAAAACGTGTGGGTTTCGTCGAGGCCGAAGTTCTGGGTTCCGAAATGGTCGTAACGCGAGTGGACTTCGGGGGCTGGCCAAGTGCCGATGCCGTTGTCGGTGTAGGCGTTGAAGTACGTGAAACGGGCGAAGAAGGTGTCGTTGTTGCCGAGGTGCTGGTCGCCGCGAACTGTGTACTGGCGCATGCTCTGCTCACCCCGGTCGGTGGAAAGATAGTTGTTGGCCTGGGTGAAGGCGTTGGTTGGAGCCTGGTTCGGGGCGGGGTAGTACTGGTTCATGGCTTGGGCGACGGGGTCGAGCCGGCTCTTGGGGATGACGTTGTTCGGGAAGAGACTGCGGATATAGCCGGAACCGCTGGGATTCAGCGCTGTGGTGGATGGGTCGTAGATCGGGATAAGGACACCATTGGCATTGAAGAGCTTGGAAAAGTCACCGGTGCGCTGTTCCAGCGGAGGCGTGGAGGCATTCGCATAACCGCGGTTTACATAGTTGTACTGCTCAAAGTTGGCGAAGAAGAATGTTTTGTTGGTGCCGTTGTAAACCTTGGGCAGGCTGGCCGGGCCGCCGATGGCACCGCCGTACTGGTTGTAGCGGAAGGGCAACAGGAGGGTGGAGAACGCGTTCCGGGAATCGAAAATGTTGTTCCTGACGAATTCGTAAAGCGATCCGTGGTATTTGTTGGTGCCCGCCTTGGTGGCTAGGTTGATCACACCGCCCAAGGTGAATCCGTATTCGGCGGACATGGAGCCGGACTGGACCTTGAATTCCTCCACCGCGTCCACTGCGAGGTTGGCGTTGAGATCCGGGTAATAGCTGTTCTGGGCGACCGAGCCGTCGACGAGCATGTTGTTGGCAGCGTTGGGACCGCCATTGATGCTCCAGTCGGCGAGGCTTGTGCCGCGGTCTGCAAAACCGCTCTGGCCGGGACCGGCGTTCGAGTGAACGTTCGGTGCCAGTGCCACCAGCGCAAATGCATTGCGTCCATTGAGGGGTAGTTCGACTACGCTCCTATTTTCGATGACTTGTCCGGTCGATGCGTTCTCGGTGTTCACGAGGGCGGCTTCCGCGGTGACGGAGATGGTTTCCCCCACTGAGCCGACTTGCATCTGCAGCGCGATTTCGGCGTGCTGGTCAACCTGGAGATTCAGTCCCAATCGGACTTCCTTCTTGAACCCTGTTTTTTCCGCCTCGATCCGATAAGTGCCGACGATCAGGGGCGGGGAAGTGAAAAAGCCCTCGCCATTGCTTTCCGTCACCACGGCGGCATTGGTGCCGGTAGTGGTAATGGAAATCTTGGCCCCCTTGACGGTGGCACCGGACTGGTCCGTGACGGTGCCGGAGACCGTGCCTCGCCCCTGTTGGGCGGCGGCGATTCCGGTGAAAAGGGCAATTGCGCACAGTGCGCGCATGATGTGACGGGCTGTCGTGTGAGCGGCGGCGATGGGTTGAAACATGGAACCTCGATGGCCAGCGGGGCCAAGACCTATTTGTTGTCTTCCAGCATCCCATAACGCGCCCGCGATGTAAAGTGTGAAATTTCAGATATGGCGTCCTGCTTCCGGAGGCTCGGCATGGTCGAAACGATACGGCGCGCTCGAAAACGATAGAATGATGCAAGTATGAAAATGCGGTCTCTCGTCGTCTGTGTCGGCGCTGTTTGCGCGACTTTGGTTCTCGGTCTGTCCCTTCAGGGGCAGAAGACCGCCGTACCCGGCCAGAAGGCGCTTTCCACCGAACAGGTGCAGGTGCAGGGCCAGGAAGAGGCGCAGACCAAGATCACCCTGGATGTTACCCGCGTCAACATTTTGTTCACGGTGACCGACAAAAAAGGCCGCTTTGTTACGGACTTGACGAAGGACGACTTCCAAGTCTTCGAGGGCAAGAAGCCCCAGACGATTCAGGAGTTTACGGCGGAATCGGACTTGCCGTTGCGCCTAGCGGTTCTGATCGATACCAGCAACAGCATCCGCAGTGAGTTTCGTTTCGAGCAGGAGGCCGCCATCCGCTTCATGCAGAGCGTGCTTCGTCCCAAGGCCGACCGGATGATGCTGGTTGGATTCGATTCCGCGGTCGAACTAGTGAGCGACCTTACCGGTGACATGAAGGTGCTGGAAAAGGGCATCAAGGGGATGCATCCCGGCGGCGGCACGTCGCTCTACGACGCTATCTACTTCGCTTCCAAGGAAAAGCTGATGATGGACCAGCCGCGCGACAAGTTTCGACGCGCGATGATCGTCATAAGCGACGGCGACGATACTGCCAGCCGCTACACCCGCGACCAAGCCTTGGAAATGGCTCAGAAGGCGGACGTGGTGATTTACGCGATCTCCACCAACACCAAGCGCGACGACCAGGACGGCGACAAGATTCTGCGTTACTTCACCGACGAAACTGGCGGCCAGGCCTTCTTCCCGTTCAAGGTGGAGGACTTGGACCAGAACTTTGAGAACATCGCAAACGAACTGCGCCACCAGTACAACGCGTTCTACCGTCCCGAGCCGTTGAAGGCCGATGGCCTCTACCACCAAGTCCAAGTGAAAGTGAAGACCCGCAAGGACCTGATCGTGAAGGCGCGCAAGGGCTACTACGCACCCAAGTACTGACGGGTAAAACTAGGCGTTCTCGTCCGCGAAGTACCGCTGGATTCGCTTGAGCAGCTGGATCTGGCTCTCCCGTTCGCGCTGCCGGGCGGTTTCGAGGTCCAGTTTCTCGCGCAATCCGGCCAATTCCATCTGACGGTGGGCCATAACTACAGAGACGTCCTCGGCCAGTTGGGGTTGGCGGTGCATCAGATCCTCAATCCCGGCCTTGTTGAGCATGCAGCATTCGACACGGGTGCGTGCCACAGCGCTGGCTGTTCTGGCCTCGCCCGTCATCAGCGACCGCTCCCCGAAGAAGTCGCCCGGCCCCATGGCCTTGACCTCGGTTTCCGCTCCGTCCGGGGATTTGAACATGATCGCGACCGTGCCATCCACTACGAAGTACATGGAATCGCCAGGGTCTCCCTGTCGGAGGATGCACTCGCCGGGGCCGTACGAGAGGTGGGACAGGTGATCGCCAAGGCTTGACAGTTCGGCATCCCCGATGTGGCGCAGGAAGTGGGCACCCCGCAGCAATGCCTTATGGTCCATCGTCGCGGGGGCGGGACGGGGGGCAACCAGTTCAACTGTCTGGGGGATGTCGCCGACCGGCATGCCGAGCCGCTTGAGCGCATAGTAGATTCGAACGTTGACGGCTGACATGGCGGACGTGTGCTGTCCAGGCTTGGTCAGCCAAACCCGGACGGCGTACTTGATATGGCCCGGGCCCATCTCGTCCACAAGGCATTCCGGGGCGGGTTGCGGTGCCACCCCCTCGACCGGCGATGCGCACAGGGCCGATTCGACGGCGGCGATGACGCTCTGCGGATCGAATGAGTGCGGCATCAACAGTGGGATGGATCGGCGGTATGAATCTCCGATCACGGTAACTTGGGAGCGCGTCAAGAGGCTGTTGGGGATGATGATAGTGGCACCGTCCAGCGTTTTCAGTTCCGTGTACCGAAGGCGCACGTGTTGTATCCAGCCCGCAATGTCGCCATAACGCAGAAACTGGTCGTTTTGGAAGCTTCCCTCGAACTGGATGGAGATGCCGGCGGCAACGTTGACAAGCGTTTCCTGCAGCGCAAGACCTATCACAGCGGTTGCGACGGCGGACGTGGCAAAGATCCCGGTTACATTGACGCCGGATTTGTATAGGGCGCTGCCAATGATTCCCAAATACGCTGCGATCACGAAGGCCTCGACGGCCCATCGCGGTACCCTGACACGGCGCAGGATCAGGTCGAATACCAGCACACGGGCAATCTGGACGCTTGCCAGTTGCAGTATTGCCACTGAGAAGTCGTCGATGAGTCTGGGATCGGTCCAGGAGACGGGCAGCATCCGCAAGAACCGGACGGTGGTGAACAGGACGATGAACACCAGTGCCGCTCGCAGCCGCCGCCGGTCCCGGACCTGACTGCGCAGGGCAATGGCTGCGAGGGCGATACCCAAGGCCATCCAAATCAGGATGGCCGGTGTGGTGGATTCCAACATTAGCGATGTGGGGGGTACCTCCAATCATAGAGCCGGGGCCAGTCACTTCTCAAGCCAGCAAGAATAGCGGCTGGCACCGGCGGTGCACCGAATGACGAAGGCTTCATTGGCTCATGCGACTCAGGAACTCCCGGATCCTACCGGCGATGAGCTCCACGTCCTCCTCCAAGGCGAAATGCCCTGTGTCGAGGAGGTGCAATTCGGCCCCCGGAAGATCTCTGAGGAATGCCCTCGCACCATCCTCGGTGAAGAACGGGTCATTCCTGCCCCAAACGATCAATGTTGGCGGCTGCGACTGCCGGAAATACCGGTGCCAGTCGTCGTAGAGGCCGACGTTTGTCGGATAGTTGTGCAGGAGGTTGAGTTGTATGGCGTCGTTGCCCGGGCGGTCCAGGAAAAGCTGGTCAAGAGTGAAGGCGTCGGGACTGATAGCTTCAGGATTGCGCGTTCCGTGCGTGTACTGGAATTTCGTGGTTCCGGCTGCCAGCATTTGACGCACAGGCAGCTCGGTTTCAGTGTTTCGGTCCGCCCAAAACGGCTTCATTGGCTCGAAGGCCTGGCTGATGCCCTCGACATAAGCATTCCCGTTCTGGACCACGATTCCCATGATCGCGTCGGGATGTTTGGCGGCGATGCGAAATCCGACGGGCGCACCATAGTCCTGCACATAGATGCTGAAGCGTTCGAGCCCGAGCGTTCCGAACAGCAGTGTTTCAATCACGGCGGTCAGATTGTCAAAAGTGTACTCGAATTCCGCCACTGACGGCATCGACGAGTAGCCGAATCCGATATAGTCCGGTGCGATGACGTGGTAGCGGTCCGCTAGCCGCGGTATCAGTTCCCGGTACATGTGGGAGGAGGAGGGGAATCCGTGGAGGAGAACGATTGTGGGGGCGTTTGCGGGTCCGGATTCGCGGTAGAAAATATTCAGACCGTCAATGATGGCGTTGCGGTGGTGAGTGTGCATGGGGTTGTTGTCTTTCACGTCTTCAGATATGAAACACCTATAAAAAGATTCTGTAAAGGTGTTGATCGCGGGGAAATATTTTGTGATGATGGATGCATGGATGACCAGCCTGTTGCCCCTGTCTCCGATACTGATTGGCGCGACGGGTTTGTTTTTGTCGCGAACCAGCTTAGTCTGGATTTTGTAAACACCAAGCCCGTCATCAATGGAATCGCCGTCGAGATGTTGCCCGACGCTGCTGCACTGGCCCGATGGCTGGCGGCGGCGGAGTTGATCTCCGCAGGGCAGGGCCGCGAGTTGGCCAGGACCTGGCTGGGAAAGGGCGGAGACGATATTGCGCGGATTCAAGAGTTTCGGGAGGCTTTGCGCGCTGTAGTATTTGAATTGGAATCAGGTTTGGATCTTGCCGGTGGATTTTTGCGCATGATCAATGAGTTGCTGTTGCGATACCCCTTGGCAGAGCAACTAGAATATTCCTCCGAAGGGCTGAGACGGGTGCGACGGTTTGATCCATTTGGGCCGGCCGACGCCTTCGCCCCGCTCGTGAACCAGGTGGTGGACCTTTTGGTGTGCGCGAACCGCTCCCGAATCCGGAAGTGCGACTCCTGCGCATTGCACTTTTTAGACACCAGTAAAAAAGGTCTGAGACGGTGGTGCAGCATGCAGATCTGCGGGAACAGGCATAAGGTCGCAGCTTATGCCAAGCGTACCCGCGAGGGCCGGCAAGGCCTATTTTCCCTGCCGCAAGGGGAGGTTGGGTAACATAGACAAAGATGGCGAACATCGGCGAAGTTTTCGGCGCGGCTAGTGCGGTTGTCAAGGGAATGGGCATCACCCTGAAGGAGATGATGTCTCCGACGGTGACGGAGAATTATCCCGACGAGCCCGCAAAGCTCCAGGAACGTTACCGCGGCGCGCACGAACTCCAGCGCGACGCCAATGGCTTGGAAAAATGCGTGGCCTGTTTCCTGTGCGCAGTGGCATGTCCGGCCAATTGCATCTATATCGAAGCTGCCGAAAACACGGAACAGACCCGCATCAGCGGCGGCGAGCGGTACGCCAAGGTCTACAATATCGACTACAGCCGCTGCATCTTCTGCGGCTTCTGCGTGGAGGCCTGTCCGACAGATGCCATCACACACGGCCACAAGTTTGAAGTGGGCAGCTACAACACGTCCACTTTGGTGATGCGTAAGGAACAGATGTTGGTCCAGATTCCCGTTGGTGCCAAGCCGCCGGTGATCGCGGAATCGTCCGAAGCTTCAGCCCACTAAGCCGCATCCTTATAAGGGCGTGTGCCCTGCAGGTTTGCGGTGGGTGCCACGTCGGCACCATACCCCATGTTTTCAACGATTCGGGAACAAATCGACACGATCTTCCGTGAGGACCCGGCCGCCCGCAGCGTCTTGGAAATCGTCCTCTGCTATCCGGGGTTCCATGCCGTCCTGATGCACAGGGTTTCCCACTGGCTCTACCGTCACAATCTTCCCGTTCTGGCTCGATTCCTTTCCCAAATTTCCCGTTTCCTCACCGGCATTGAAATCCATCCCGGCGCAAAGATCGGACGGCGGTTTTTTATCGACCATGGGATGGGCGTGGTGATTGGGGAGACGGCGGAAATCGGCGACGACGTTCTCATCTATCAAGGCGTGACACTGGGCGGTACCGGCCATGAAAAGGGAAAGCGCCACCCGACTTTGGGCAACAATGTTGTGATAGGAACCGGCGCGAAAGTTCTGGGCAGCATCCGGGTCGGAAACAATTCCAAGATCGGCGCGGGCTCGGTTGTCGTGAAGCCGGTGCCGGACAACTCGACCGTCGTTGGAATTCCAGGTCGAATCGTCCACCAGAGGACACCCGAGGGCGTCCTCGACCACGGACTGCTCCCCGACCCCGAGGCGCAGGAGATGGCGGAATTGCAATACCGGGTTGCCCAGCTGGAGGCCGAGGTTGAGCGCCTGCGCCGTCTGCACGGACAAGTTTCGTTGTAATACGATAGGTGCTGATGTTCCGCACCTTCCTCACCAGCCTCATTCTGTCCTGCGCAGCGCAGGCAGCAGTCACCCTGCCCGCATTGCTGACCGATCACATGGTCGTTCAGCGGGGTATTCCCGTCCACATATGGGGTAAGGCCTTGCCCGGTGAGGACGTGAAGGTCAGTTTTCATGGCGACACCAAGTCCGTCAAGGCCAACGGAATCGGGTCTTGGGGAGTCCATTTGGCTCCCGCCGATGCTGGTGGACCCTTTGAGGTCACGATCAAAGGTACGAATGAGATTGTCCTGAAGGACGTACTGGTGGGGGATGTCTGGGTGGCCTCGGGCCAGTCAAACATGGAATTCCGGTTGAACCAGGCCGCCAATGGGCCCGCGGAGATCGCGGCGGCGAAGTATCCGAAGATCCGTCGGATCAAGGTGGAGCATAGGGTTTCGGAGTTTCCGTTGGACGATGTGAGCGCAAAGCCCTGGGTGGAACTAACCCCCGAGACTGCCCCCCAAGTCTCCGCGGTGGCTTATTTCTTTGTTCGAAATCTGTTTGAAGGGAAGGGCAGCGCGGCTCAAGGCGTGCCGCAAGGGATTATTGACAGTTCCTGGGGTGGCACACCGGTGGAGGCGTGGACCAGCTATCGCGCTCTCAGTTCCGATCCGGCGTTTTTGCCCGCGTTCAATGATTGGGCGATCGCCATGGAGTCCTATCCGACCGTGAAGGCCCGCTACGACGTCAATTTGGCAGCGTGGACCGAGGCCTTGGAGGCGGCGAAGAAGTCGGGTGCCAAGGTTCCGGCCAAACCAGCACTGCCGGGTACCGTGCCTGGCGGATCGTGGGAACCCGCTGGCTTGTACAACGCCATGATTGCGCCCTTGGTACCGTTCGGTATCAAGGGTGCATTGTGGTACCAGGGCGAGAGCAACGCGGCGGCATCGCGCGCGCCGGTCTACGGCAGGGAGTTCCAAGCCATGATCCGCGACTGGCGCAAGGCTTGGGGCGAAGGGGATTTCCCGTTTCTATTTGTGCAATTGGCCAACTACAAGGCGAATCCATTTTGGCCTGATATCCGCGAGGCCCAACGCCAAACCTTGTCGCTTGCCAACACCGGTATGGCGGTCACCATCGATGTGGGCAATCCGACCGACATCCATCCCACCAACAAGCAGGACGTCGGTCTACGGCTGGCGCTGGCGGCCCGGGCCATGGTGTACGGGGAGAAGATCGAGTATTCCGGCCCCACGCTGCGGATGGCCGCCCGCGACGGCGCTGCAATGCGCCTGTGGATGGACCATGCGGCCGGACTCAACGCCAAGGGCGGTGGCGCGGTGCGTGGCTTTGAAATTGCGGGCTCCAACAAGCAGTTTGTTCCAGCCGAGGCTCGGATTGACGGCGGCACCGTGGTTGTCTCCGCAGCCGGCGTTGCGGACCCGGCATTCGTGAGGTACGCGTGGTCGGACAATCCCGACTGCAACCTTTACAACGCCGAGGGGCTCCCGGCGTCGCCGTTCCGAAGTTTTGAGTAGCCGTCGGGAACCAATGTTAGGCTGAAGGGATGCGCCTTCGCCACCTCACGTTCCTGGGTAACGTCGTATTGTCGCTCGGAGTTCTGCCGTTCGGGCTACAGTCCCAGACTCCACCCGCCACGACTCCCAAGCCAGCGCCTGCCGCCGCGGCAAAACCGGCCGTCGCCGGACAAGCAGCGAAACCCGCAGCCGCGGTCGCAGCCGCTCCAAAACCAGCTGCCGCAGGTACCGCTCCCAAGCCAGCCACCCCCGGTGCCGCCGCCAAGCCTGCCGTGGCTGGTGCTGCGAAACCCGCCGTCAAGGCACCCGCAAAGCCCGCCCCACCCAAAGAAATGACCGACGAACAGAAGACAATCTACGCGCTCGGGCTCTCACTTGCCCGTTCCGTCAAGCCATTTGACCTTTCCGCAGCAGAGATCGAGCTGGTCCACCAAGCGTTGATCGACTCCGCGGCCAAGAAGCCCGCTGTTGATATCGATACTTGGGGGCCAAAGATCCAGGGCCTCGCCGAGACCCGCGGTGCCCTTGTCGTCCAGAAGGAGAAAAATTCCTCCGCCGAATACTTGGCCAAGGCCGCGACCGAGGCCGGTGCCGTCAAGACCGAATCCGGCCTGGTCTACAAGGAGTTGACGCCTGGAACGGGTGCGTCGCCTGTCGCCGCCGACACTGTGAAGGTTCACTACAAGGGCACCTTGATCGACGGTACCGAGTTCGACAGTTCCTACAAGCGCAACGCTCCGGCCGAGTTTCCGCTAACAGGCGTCATCCCCTGCTGGACCGAAGGCGTGCAGAAGATGAAAGTTGGCGGCAAGGCCCGCTTGGTGTGCCCCTCGAACCTGGCCTATGGTGATCAGGGCCGTCCGTCGATTCCCGGCGGTGCGGCGTTGGTTTTCGAGATCGAGCTGTTGGAAATCCAGGGCAAAAAATAGTTGCGGGCTTGACGGTGGGGTGGCGTCCACGCCTCCCTATTGCTGCGTAGCCGCCCCGCCGTCGGCAGGCACGAATCGGAAGATCTCAAAGACCGGGCGACCGTTCCGGTCCAGTATTACCTTCAAGACCTTTTCACCATAACCCAATTTCCGCGCCGCCTCGCGCAGCTTCCCATTTACGCCGGGCAGGATCTGTTTGTCGTCCGTGTGTTGCACGAAGAGGAAGTCCGTGGCGGCAACCTGCAACTGGAATGTTGGGTCGGCCGGGTTGGGGTCGGGCATGAACATGCTGAAGCGCTTGTGCTCCATCAGCCGAAGGCCATTGAGTATTCCCCAGTCCACTACGCCGATCCACGCGGCTGGCATCTCCTCCAGTGCTGATTCCAACGGATAGATTGCGTCCGTCCAGCCACCAGCGGACCCGTTTACAACGAAACGCGCGTAATAGTCATTGGTGGTGAGCATGTTCTGCGTCGCCAGGACCCCAATCACGGCTGCCAAAAGGAGCGGCCCTTGTTTCGGAATGCGCGTAGCTGCCGCGTCGAACACTATCCCAAGGAACGCCACGGGAAAGGGCCACATCAGGATTACATGGTGTGCCGACCCACCGGTTCCCCTGTTCAGCGCCATTTGCAGCCACATGGCGGCGCATGTAATTAACAGAAACAGCAGGGGTCGACGAACCTCGGTTCTCCACATGGCCAAGAGCAGGAGGAAACCGGCGGTATAGGCGGGAATCATCCAGTTCGTTCGGTGGTCGCCGATTGCCCGACGCAGAGACACGGAGACGATCTCCAACCCCGTTCTTGGGCGACGTGGTTGGGGGGCCGAGTCATTTAGGACCATGTAGCCCGAAAGCATGCTGCCATCCACCGTTCGCTTGAGCGCTGGGAGCTTATCCTGCAGGCCGGTGGCGTCGTATTTGGTATTAGATGTCGCGGTTGCGCCATGCATGGCGACGTTGTACCAGATCAACGGGAGGGCTCCGACCGCGAACCACAGGAGTCCAACCGCCAGGCCCTCGCGGGCTTTCCGCAGTGCGGTTCGCGGGAACACGCAGACGGCGGCGAGCGCCATGCTGGAGAGCGGCCAAACCATCAAGGCCTTGTCCCACATGCCCAAGCCCCATAGCAAGCACCCCAGTTGCAGCATTCGGCGCGACCCGCTGGCAACCCAAATCTGAACCGCGACCAGTCCGCCCATCAAGAGTAGGTGCTGCAGTGCGACCGGTCCCCAGTCGAACAGGTCGGTCATCAGGAACAGCGTGTCCGTGGCCAAAAGTACGGTTGTAATCGCGGCAGCCCGGTCACCGGCGATTCGCCGCACCCAGACCCACGTCAGTTGGATTGTCGCGAGCCCCATCAGCAAAGCCGGGAGTCGTACGGTCCACCTGTTTCGGGGCAGCACTAGGAAGAGTAGCTCGTAAAGCCAGGTCTTCAGGGCTCCGGAGTAGCTCATCACCATGCAGGTCAGCTTGGTGCCGAAAACCTGGATGTCGAAAAAGCTGGAGTCCGGGGTGTGGATCGGCCCGTAGAAGAACAATTCGTCATGTTGCAGTCCTGGGCGGGGGAGGAGCGCCATGCCGGCCAGCAGGAACAAGAGTCCGGGGATTCCGGGCATCAACCACAAGGGCCAGCACTTCTTCTTGTCCGTGGTATCCATGTCCTAAGATCGAAGTTTAATCCACCGCATGCAGCCGAACGTTCTCACCACCCCGAATCTCGCCAAACTTGGTTGGTTGACCCACGGTTTTGGATTCCGTGATACGGTCTATCCTCCGGGTATTACGACTGTTCATCAGATTCATTCGTGCGCGGTCATCAGCGTGGTGGGACCTGGGGGGGATAGGCTCGCCGAGGCCGACGGGCTTGTCTGCGGGGAAGGTGGCCTGCTGGTAGGGGTGAGGACAGCCGACTGCGTTCCGGTCTTGCTTGCCGACACCCGGACCCAAGCGGTGGCTGCGGTGCACGCAGGCTGGCGTGGCACTGCTGGCGGCATCATTTCCGTGGCGTTGCGCAAGATGGAAGAGCAATTTGGCACCCGACCCGCAGACGTGCTTGCTGCCGTCGGGCCCTCGATTGGCCTCTGTTGTTATGAGGTCGGTCCCGAAGTGGCGCGCCAATTTGCAACATGGCGTCCCGAATTGGAACACGCAACGGTTCCGACCAAAATAGATCTCCAGACGATCAACGCAGACCAAATACGGTCAGTCGGTGTCACTGGCATCTGGGTGTCCCGCGAATGCACCCAATGCGAGACAGCCCGGTACTTTTCCTACCGTCGCGAAAGGGAACAGGCAGGACGTATGCTGTCCTATATCGGAACAGCATACGCCTGAATGAATTAAGCAGCGTGGGCGAACCAGTCTTCGGACTCTTCCACGTGGATCTCTCGGCGGTCGACCTGCTCTTGGCACTTGATGCAATAGGCAGCCCACGGCACAGCGTTCATACGCTTCACCGAGATGTCCTCTTCGCAATGGAGGCAGGTGCCGAAGTTCTCGTCGGAAATGCGGGCCAGAGCGCGCCGGATCTGCGCCATCAACTTGGAATCGCGGTCCAAATTCCGAATCGCTAGTTCCCGCTCGCCCGCCATTTGCACCTCATCCAGCGCATCCGGTGCCTTTTCAATCACGATTTCGTCCCGGTTGCTGAGGGAACCACTGAGTTCCGCCTGCTTGGCCTCCAGGATGGCCTTGTACTTGTCCAAATCAAGGGTAGTCATGTTTACGTCCTCCGTCTCCGCGCTGTCTGTCCCGCCGCGCGGCCTTGCGTTTGTTACTGGCGTCTTCTTCTTGGAAGTAGAGACGAAAAATTGCGGTCAAAGTTTCAAAAAATCTGAGCGTCGGAAGCTTAAGGATTCTACATCCAAGCCGCTGATTCGCTAGGACTCTTAGTACTAGGCCGTAGCATATGCAATCGCAATGCCAAAGTCAATACTACATGAGTGCATTTTCTAGGCGCGGCGTTTCACCCGGCCAAAAAACGGCAAATCTACCGGACCAGGGCTATCTTGCCGAACAACGCGCCGTAGTCCTCACCACCCTTACGAGTCACCGGGTCGATTTGGATTTCGAGATTGAGCGTTTTCCTACCAACCAACGCATCCGGTAAGGGGAATAGACGCTGGAAAGTGGTTTCGGGATCGGAAATCTTTGTGGTGCCGATTTCGATGCCCTCGGCCGAGACGCGGAGGTGTCGGGGTGCGGCTTTGAGTTGTTCACCCTGGAGGAATCCCTCGAGCGAGAGTTTCCATCCGGGCTGGCTGGGTGACTTGATTTGGATCCATGCGCGGCCCCGCATCCAGACGACGCCATCCTCGGGCTTGGCCCAACCGGATCCGAGCGTCCAAGCGTAGAGCCGGTTGCCCGGATCAACGCGAGCCGGGGCAGCGGTTTCCGATCCCGGGAATTTCGCCGGAGCGGTCAAGCTGTAGACGGCTGTGATGTTGCGGAGATGGTCGCCGGCAATCCGGTAGACCAACGCTTGGCCCGCGTTGATGGCATGGATGGCTGTTTCGGGTTCGAGGACGGTTTTGGCAGTATCCGCCACGCCCCCAGTTACCTCTATGTCCTTTTCGGAGCCCGGCGTTAGGTAGACCTCGTCAATTTCCAACGGATAGAGCGCGCTCTGGCCAATCGAATTGACATACAATGCGGGAGTCAACCCTTCCAGCAGAATCGCCTTCCCCGGATGCGCTTGGTGCGCAGCCTCAACCCCGAGGACGAGGACACGCACCTGCTCGGATTGCTGCTGGTGCCATTTGGTGGCCGCCCGCGCGACCGGCGCGCTGGTGCAGACGTACAGGGCTAGTGCTACCGCAGCCCACGCTCGGCGGACTGGGGAGCCCGAGAACCCAACGGAGGCGACCGTGCCGAGTCCGGCAAGCGGGATCGTCAGGTAGTAGTCCGTGATGTGGTCTGGAAGGATCAGTACAGGGGAAATCGTGGCGAGGTACCAGGCTACCCCGAACAGAACGGCTCGGCGGCCAGCCCTGAGCTCCACCGCGACCAGCGCCACCAGCGAAACGGCCCCGAAGATCAAGATGGCTTTGCCCAGCCATGCTTGGTGGCCAAATGCTGTCCAGTCCTGGGGAAGCAGTGAGAATTTGAGATAGAGTACCAGCGTGTGGAAAATTCGCCCGTCTACGTGGACCCCATAGCCGCCAGTTTTGGGCAAGGGGGCAGCCAAGGTGTGCAACGCGAAATACAGTACGGACACCGGGAACAGGGCGGCTGCGCGTAACGCCATCCTTCCACGGCGCTCCGCTGGCACCACGAAGAGCGCCCATGCCAGTGCAATGGCCGGGTAGACTACATTGATTTCCAAGGCCCCGAAGCCGAGGATGAAGACTCCAATCTGGGCCCACCATAGGCGGCGATCGCCGGTTTCGGTGTACCGGACGAAAAAAGCCAGTGCGGAGAGCAGGAATAGCGGACACAGCAGCTCATTCCACGCGGAACTCCAAGTCATGGCTGTTGCCAACGCCGCATTTGAGGTCCAGATCAGTGCCGCCGCGAAGCCGGCGATCCGTGAACCGGTCAGACGCCGCGCGATCCAGCTGATCAGGGTCAAGTCCAAGGCGAAGGTCGCGAACGCGGTGAGGCGGAAGGGAAGTGCGTCCAATCCAAACAGGCTCTCGTAGAGCAGGAAGAAGCCGCGCTCGCTCCAGGGACGGATGGTCCCCTGGGCTGCGGGTTCAAACATCGCCCGAAAGAGGTCATCGGCGTTGTGGACGCCGCGCAGCAGACCCAGCCAGGCGAAATCGTCCGCGATGAACCAAGCCCGCAGGCCATCCCAGTACAGGGCCGTCATGAACAGCACTGAGACGGCCCACAGGACCCAGTTTTGGATCCTAATCGCCCGGCTGGATCCGCCAGCCATCATTTTGGTTCCAACCCAACGGCGGTTGCGATTAGTCCCAGTTCGCGGAGGTCAACCGAGCCAGGGGGGAGCGAATGGTCCAGCTCGAAGTCGATGGTGACGGTTTCCTTGGCGAGGAGATCGGCCGGAACATCCACGGTGTAAGTCGCCGAGCCAGCTTGCGAGTATGTCTGTGGTTTCAGCTTGGTTGTGCCTATGGAGGCCGTGAGCGTGACGGTCTTCAACTTCTTGATGACGATATCCGCCACTGAAAACGAAAGGGTGAGTGTTCCACCCTTCTGGGCGGATGCCATTGGTGGTTTCAAGAGCACAGTGAAGCTGCCCGCAGTCCAGCGCCAGGAATTGTTTTCAACTACGTAAAAGCCTTTTAGGAGCTGCGCCTGGGCGGCCTCGTCACCCATCTTGAACGAGGAGAGGATCTGGGCGACGGGCTGCGCCTCCTCATTTTTCACGGCTGGTTGCTGGCTGTGCTTGCCTTTGCAGCCTTCGATGGCCATGGCGGAAAGAGCTAGAATCGTGATGGCGGTTAGGCGCTGGCTGGTGATGGATTGAATCATATCTTTGTACCGATCTGGGAACCGAGTTTCTCGACTTGGACTAAACAACTATAAAACGTGGGCCCCCCGCCTTGGTCGGTTAGGCGCTGGGAGGTCAGCATGTTGACCGTGTTTCCGTCATCGGCCAAACGGGCCCAGCGGACGGCGGGGCAGCAGACCACGCCGCGCGCCACGTCGTCGGCCACCGATGCGCGCAATTGGATCCGGCCCCGGTCGTTCCGCACCACGACAGAATCACCCGGGGCGATGCTCCTTTCCGCAGCGTCTTCCGGATGCAGGGTCAGGGTACCGGTCGCGTGGTCATTCTCCGGCCGGTTGCCGAATGTGGAGTTCATGTTGCCGTGGTTCTTGGGCGACACCAGTTCCAAGGGGTACCGTGCGTACAGCGAGGCCTCCCCCGACCGCGATTCCACGGGGGGCTCGAACACCAGGGTTTCCGCCCGGAATTCGCACTTGCCGGACGCAGTCCCGAAACCGCCGTTGGCAAAAGGCTGGAACGGTTCTGGAATCCTAAGCCGCACGGAATGTTCCCGGTCGAGTTCCTCAAACGTGATGCCGGCAACAAATGGATGTTGGGTGTCCAGCAATTGGCGGATCATGTCGTCCTCCGAGTCGCGGAAGCAGGGCTCGTCGAATCCCATGCGGGCCGCAAGCCGACGGAAAATCTCGACGTTGGGGCGTGCGGTGCCCGGCGCTGCGAGCACGGGCCGGGCCAGTTGCATGTGGTAGTGCCCGTAGGCGTAGTAAAGGTCGGTGTGCTCCAGAAAAGTAGTCGCCGGCAGCACGATGTCCGCGAAATCCGTGGTGTCGTTTTCAAACTGCTCAATCACGACGGTAAACAGATCGTGCCTCCGCAACCCTTTGCGGACCGAATTTTGGTCGGGCGCGATGGCGGCCGGGTTTGAATTGTAAACGACAAGCGCATGGACTGGCGGGTTGTCCAAATCCGTCAGCGCGTGGCCGAGGGTGGACATGTTGACGACCCGTGCCTCGCGTCCCAGTGCCGACGTGTATTGCAATTCCGGCATCTCCAAGGCGTTCCGATTGATTTGGAAAGCCCCGGAGGTTGAAAGCTGGATGCCGCCACCCAGGTCCCTCCAAGCGCCGGTCAGGGCGGGGAGGAGCGTGATCGCGCGTGTCGCCATTGCGCCACGGTCAGAACGTTGGACTCCATATCCCAGCCTGATGACGGCGGGACGCGTCGTCGCATATTCGCGGGCCAAGGCTGCGATGTCCTCGGCCGGGATGCCGGTGACCGCTGCTGCGCGCTCCGGGGGCCACTCCCGCATCCTGTCCTTGAGTTCGGCAAAGCCAAGGGTATGCTCGGCAACGTAACTTGCGTCCTCCAAACCTTCCGATGCGATCACGTGCATCATGGCGAAGGCCAGCGCGGCGTCGCTGCCGGGGTGGATCGCGTAGTGGCGGTCCGACAGTTTTCCCGTTCGGTTCCGGTGCGGGTCGATCGTGTAGAGTTTTGCTCCGTTGCGGCGCGCCTCAACGATAAACGGCCACAAGTGCACATTCGTCGTCATGATGTTTGCGCCCCAGGCGATGATGAGCTTGGAATGGCGAAACTGTTCCGGCTCGGTTCCATACCGCACGCCCAGCGCCTCCACCAGCCCGATGCCGCCCGCGCTGGAGCAGATGGTCCGGTCGAGCCTTGATGCTCCCAACCTGTGGAAAAACCGATGCGCCATGCCGGAAAAGTTCAGGTAGCCCATGGTTCCGGCGTAACTATAGGGCAGGATCGACTCGGACCCGTGGATCGCCGATGTTTTGCCGAGTTTGGCCGCGATTTCGTCCAGAGCCGCATCCCAACTGACGGGCTCGAACGTAGACACACCTTTGGCTGAGCCGGGGATTCGACGCAAGGGGGTTGTCAAGCGGTCGGGCGAGTACTCGCGTTCCAGGTATCGAGCCACTTTGCCGCAAAGGAATCCCCTAGTGATCGGGTGATCCGGGTTTCCCCGCAGCCGCGACCCTTGGCCCGCTTGGTCAATATCAATCAGAAGCGAGCAGGCGTCCGGGCAATCCAGGGAGCAGACGGAATGGCGCGTGCGAGGCATATTCGATTCTATCGTGGCGGCTTCCCGGCAGATCAGCCCAGTCCTCCCAATGGCCCGCGTGTCGCTATACTAGGTTGTTGTGACCCCCGAGAAGGCTGTTTCCCCGGCCAAAGAGACCCATCTAGAAGAATCGGCGGACTTTCTCCTTTGGTGGCTGTCGCCGGCCTTGGTCTTGGTCGCTGGCTTTTTTGTCTGGCTGAACCACTTCCGGTCGGGTTTCCACTTTGACGACCTTCACCATATAGTCAACAACCGGGCCATCACCGGGGATGCATCGATATGGCGTCTGCTGACCGATCCACGAGCATTCAGTTCACTCCGCGAGTACGCCGACTACCGGCCGCTTTTGTCGCTTTCCTTTCTGTTTGACTACTGGATTGGCGGGAATGAGACGGCGTCGTTCTTCCAGTTGGATACCTTCTTCTGGTTCATCGCCCTGTTGTTTGTCCTCTATCTCCTGATAGGGACTATCCCCCGGATGGACCACCGCGCAGCGGTGCTTGCCACGGCGATGTTCGGATTCCACCCGTTGGTTGCCGACACAGTCAACTATGTTTCGCAGCGCGGCGCCATTATCGGTGCCATTGGTTTGTGCCTTGGTCTTTTTTTATGGATCATGTGGCCGCTGCGAGTTCCCAAACGGATTCCCTTTGACATGAACCGGGTCCCAACCAGCTGGGTTGACCAGATGATTTGGGAGCATGGCGCTTGGGTCAACAGGAAATACGCTGAAATCAAGACTTGGCCACTCGGACTCCATCTGTATCCAGTTTTCATCGCGATGTTGTTCGAGCCGTCGGTTGCAGCCTTTCCGCTTATCGCGCTTGCCTATTCGAAGTTGTTTGTGCCGGAGACAAAATGGAGACGCTACTTGGCCCCATCTGCGGTTTGCGGGGGATATTGGTTGTTCCATGCAATCCTCCAGTGGCAGTATTCAGGGGCTTTCAGACAGCCTGCGACCAGCTATTGGATGACCCAGCCTTTGGCCGTAGTGCGGGGCTTGTACCTTTTTGTGCTGCCGGCAAATCTAGCCTTGGACACCGGGCTTGATGGCAATTTTGGTACTATAACTGTCATCTTAGGCTTCGTCGGGTTGTTGGTGATCATCGCTGTCGCTCTGGTGGCTGGTCGGGTAGAGGAATGGAAGCCCGTTTCGTTCGGCCTTTGGTGGTATCTGTCTGCCTCCGTGCCTTTCATGTTGGAACCCAGGATGACGCTCGAATCCACTTGGCGTTTGTTTGTTCCCGCCATAGGCGCGGCAATTGCATTTTCCGGGGCCATCTGGGTCGTCTGGTCCAACCTCCCCGCTTTTCCATGGGCTCGTGTGCGGTTGATTTCCATGGTTGGTTGGTCCTTCTTCATGGTCGTGATCGTTGCCGGATTTGGTTGGAACACCTATACGCGGTCGAGTATATGGGGGTCCGACATTGATCTGTGGCAGGGTGCGGCGGATGCCAATCCACGCAGCTCGCGGGCGGCTGTGCAGGCGGCCTTGTCGTCCCAGGCCGATGGCGACGACACTACTGCCGTTGAATACTTCGAGCGAGCCCGAATCATGGTGGCCAACGACCCGATCACCGAGTACCAGCTCGGAATTGGACTTGACAGGCTCGGGTATGACAACGAGTCCGAAGGCCACATGAAGAGAGCCATCGCGATGATACCGAAACACGCGCTCGGCTATGCCCAGTATGCGCGCTGGCTGATGAACCACCGCCGGGTGGCCGAGGCGCTGACCACGGCCAAGACAGCCTCATCGCTGGGGCCGGAGGATGTGCTTAGCCGGCAAGTCCTAATGGAGATCTACTCGGAGCAATATGACTGGCCGCTAGTGCAGAATGCCGCCGAGGAGGTCCTCAGGAGCGAACCCGACGAGCCCATCGCCCAGCGGTTTCTGGCGGTAGCCCGGTATGGGGAAGCCCAGTTGGAGAGGGCGGACGGGCGTTCCAAGGAAACCGCCACTCCCGACGATTTCCTCAACCTGTCGGTTGTTCTGTACCACCACAAGCGCTACGACGAGTGCATTCAGGCGGCCCGGAGTGCTCTGAAGATCCGGGCGGACTTGCCGGAGGCCTACGCCAATATCGCCACTGCCTACCACACAATGGGACGGATCGACGAGGCCATTGACGCGACGAGGGAATTGCTCCGTCTTCGGCCCAACCTGTATTTTGCAATGAGCGACCTTCAAGTGCTGTTGAGGGAAAAAGCCGTCGCCGAAGGCAAGATCAAACCCCAAAAGGCTCAGTAGTAGGATGGCTCAATAAAGGGTTGCAGGCACGCGCACCTTCGCGTCCTCGTCTACGGCATTCGCTTCGACAAAACCCGCAGTGTGGGCTTCCAGCATGGTTCCGAAGGTTGGAATGGCGGGGCCTGCCGGAATTCGTCGGTCGGCATGGGCTTGTTTCGCCGGGTTCCAAAGATCGGACCGCACCAAGGCACGGCTGCAATGGACGTAAGCTTCCAACACGTGGATTACGACCACGATCTTCGGTGTTTTGCCTTGGACTTCGAATTGAGAGGTTAGGTCTGGGTCCCGGGAGAGTTGCGCTGTGCCGTTGATACGGAACGTCTCGTCGATTCCCGGTATTAGGAAGAGCAGGCCTATAGAGGGATTCGCGATTAGATTGCGAAGATTGTCAAGGCGGTTGTTGCCGCGGCGGTCCGGCAGGAGTACCGTGCGGTCATCCAGAACTTTGACGAAGCCGGGCGCATCGCCGCGCGGGGACGCGTCCGCCATGCCGTGGCCCTGTGTGGAAACAACGCAGAACGGGGATGCTGCCAGGAAGGCCCGGCAATGGTCGTCCAGATAGTCTAACTGCTTGCGGACCGAGCGCTCCAGCGGCGGGCCATGGAGCGCTGCCAATTCCAATTCCGACGTGACTAGAAACTGCGGGTCCATGTCCATGGACCCATTGTATTTCCGGCTGGCGGATTAGAATGCCAGCCGCGCTTTTTTCGCTTCGATCTTCTTCGCGTCGACGCCGGGAACAGCCTTCACGTCGTCAATTGTCTTGAAGTCGCCTTTTTCGGTGCGGTAGGCGATGACAGCGGCAGATTCAGCCTTCGTGAGGCCCAAGACTGCTTCCAATTCCACCGGCGTGGCCTTGTTGATGCTGACGGGCTTGGGCTTTTCGGGGCCGAAGTTGGACACCAGGTAGTTGAGGATGTTTTCGTATTCATCGTCGGTACCTTCGGAGCCCATGCTGACCATCTTCGCGATGGTCTCTTCCCAACCGGTGCGACTCTGGTGGAGCGATGCAGCCTGTTCCGCCGAGTGGCACTTGCCGCAGACCTTGACGGTCTCATCGTGCCCCTTGCCGGGGGGCAGGTCCGCCAATGCGGTGGTGGAGAAAAGGCCGATGGCGGCCACGGACGCGATGATGGTAGTGGAGAAGCGCATAAAAATCCCTAGTTCCATGATAGCGCCAAACCGTCCGGCTATACCAGCGCGGCGAAGAGCTCTGCCGGTCGTCCGTCGATGCCGACAATAAGGCCTGGCTTGTTGTGGGGTGTCCGGACCCAGGCCAGGCCGAAGACACCGCCGTCCGGTGCTTCCGCAGCGGAGGTGACCTCGCCGGTTTCCTTGCCGCCGCTGTATAGGGTGGAGCCCGGGCCCGGGACGCTGTGCCCCTCCAGCCGGAATCCCATCATGGTGCGGTTGACATGGCCGCGGGATCGCACACGCTCCACGATTTCCTGCCCGATGTAGCAGCCTTTTTGGTAGTGCATCGAGTGGGTTTGGAGGGTTTCGCCGGTCAGGGTGCTTCCATCGAAATCGGACCCATAGCGAGGCTTGAAGTTGTGGATGCGGGCGAGCTCGGCATCGCGGGCGGTTGCGGTGGGTACTCCGGCCTTTTCCAGGAATGCCAATACAGTCGGCATCAGGTTGATCGGACCATATAGGCGGATCCCGGTCGGGCCGCTGGACGCAATGGCGGCGAGCGTGCAGCCTTCCCATTCCACATGCGTGTAGGGGGGGGCCGGGCAGGGAAGGATCCCGAGGGACTGGGGGCCTTCCACTCCAAGGCAGAAGGTCTGTTCGGTCACGTCCTCCAGTTCCACGTCGTCGGCGATGATGAACCGGTCCAAGTGCTCGAACAGCGGGGTGCGTGTTTCCGGTTCGGTATCGAGGAGGAAATAGTCGGGGAAGCGCAAAATGCAAGCGTCCGCCATGATTCGGCCCTGTGCGCTGAGGAAGAACGCATGCAATCCGGAGCCGTCGACCAGACCCTGCACGTGGTTGGTGGACATCGCGTGGAGCAACCGGGCCCGGTCTTCGCCGACGACGCGAATCCGTCCGCGCGCTGAAAGGTCCAAGACCGCAGCGCCATTTCGTAGGGCCAGGTATCCGGGGGTCATTGGGGTCCGAGCACCGTTCTTAGTACTGCCGACAGAATCACGATGACAAGGCCGCTGGCGGCTACGCCGACAAGTTGGCGAGCGCGCTTGGCGTTGTCCGGTTTCGTGGCGATCAGCGTGATGGCGAATACATGCAGCGCCAGCAGGAATTTGACTCCAAAGACGGCGTGGTAGGCCGGTGACAGGTGTCCGCTACCCATCTTCGCCATGAAGTTGTAGGACCCGGATGCGAGCAGGCCCAGGATCGCTGCAAGGACGGCAGGCCGCCATGCGGCCGCAAAGGCATTCTCCACTTTCGCCCGCGTGTCGGGAGCCAGTGCCGCCCCGGCGGGGATCGCCCCGAAACGCCACGCAAAAACACCTCCCACCAGCGTGATCGCCGATAGGATGTGGATGAACCTCATCAAGACAGGTAGGATTCCCATGAACCTCCATTATCGCGTACCCTCAAATTAGCTATGATCCACGAGATTCTGCCAGTCGGCATGCTGGGCTGCAACTGTTCCGTCCTGGGGGACGAAACCACGCACGAGGCCTTGGTGATCGATCCGGGCGATGACATTTCCGAAATTGTCGCAATCCTCAACCGGCACCATTTGACCCTGAAGCAGATCGTGATCACCCACGCCCACATCGACCATATCGGCGGGGCGCACAAACTGCGCGAGATCACAGGCGCGCCTGTGATGATGCATGCCGACGATTCGGGTTTGGCGGAGATGTTGGACGTCCAGGCGGGCTGGCTGGGTATCGAGACGCCCGACAATCCGGGAATCGACACCCCGGCACGGGAGGGGGACAGCGTTCGTGCCGGGGCGATCGAGGCCCAAATCCTGCACACTCCCGGTCACACGCCCGGCAGCATTTCGTTGTTCATTCCCGCCGAATCGAAATTGATCGCCGGGGATACGCTGTTCCGCGGTAGCGTCGGGCGCACCGATCTACCCGGCGGCGATCCGGCGGCGATTGCGAAATCGATTCGCGGAAAACTGTATTCGCTTCCGGAGGACACGGTTGTGATTCCCGGGCATGGGGATTCGACCACCATTGGCCGCGAAAAACGCTTGAATTCGTTCGTAAGGGGCTAACGCTTTTTGTTGGTGAAGAGAGTGAGGTCGATACTGTCGGCCATCAGCTTGTAACCGGGGTTGGCCGGGTGCAGGAAGTCCGGGGAGTCGGCTTCGGGGCGGAAGCGCTTCGGGTCTTTGGCGTCGCGTGTTGCCTTGTCGAAGTCAATGACGCCGTCGAAGGAACCCGGTTTGCGTATCCAGTCGTTGACAGCGCTGCGGACGCTTTCGCCGTAATCGCTGTACACATTGGAGCCGCCGTAAGGGGTCAAAGTACATCCGAATACTTGGATACCCCTTTCGTGGGCGGCGTCGATGATCTGGCGGTAGGCTGCGATCAGAGCCTCGGCCGTGATTGTTTTGGCACCGTTGCGGGAGCCACCGGTAATGTCGTTGATACCCTCCAGCAGCGTGATCCAGCGGATGCCCGGCTGGGACAAAACGTCGTGCTCGAACCGAGCCAGCGCACTGCCGTTGTCGCCAAGGACGCGGTTCCCGGAAATGCCGGCGTTGACAACGCCGATGTTGGCGGTGGCCTTGTTCGCTTTCAATCTGGCGGCGAGCAGGGCGGGCCAGGAGCCGTTGGTTGCGTGCGTGGATTGGTCGCCGTCCGTGATGGAATCGCCGAAGGTTACCAGGGTTCCGGCGGATGCCGTCGCGAGGACGTCGATTCCGGCTAGCCAGTAGTACGATTCGCGGGTCTCGGCGTCTGCGATTTCGGGCTTGCCGGTGAAATCGCCTTGTTTTGAGATGTAGGTGGTGTGCAGCCCGAACAGGTGGTTGGTTGGCGCACCGGTTTCGCCTGGAAGGTATAGGCTTACGGCGACGTCGGCGAGGGGGGCCAGATCCAACTGCACAGGATCGCTGACCAGCGTTGCTCCGGCATACAGGGTGGCTGTGGGTTGGCCGGAAAAGGTGAGCGCGCGGTCGGTGGCGGGATCGATCTTCGAGTCGCCCTTGGAAATTGCAATGTGCGCGGCTCCGATGGCAACAGTTGGGCCTCCCAGCGCGGCGGTTAGGCGGATGCGGACCGTCTTTCCGGGGGCGCTGGTGCGGGCGACCATGCGGATTGTCTGATCGTGGAGTCCGGCAAGGGCTGGGGGTACCGGAAAGCGCCGGGCTGGTCCGGCCGGTGGTGTCGCCGGCCGGGGTGCGGGGGGCGGCGCGGGGGGAGCGGCTTGGGGACCGCGGCCCTGGGTCGCGCGATAGAGCTGCTGGGAGGTTCCCCAGGTGGCAATCCAGTGCTCGGGCGCGGCAGCGCTGAGGACGGCTGAAGGAAGTATGAGGGCGAGGAGGAAAGCTGGCGCGCGTCGCATGGGATCGGCACCAGCATATCCTGGAACAATTTCCGGCCGCTATCCGGCCAACGCCGCGAACCAGCGCTTTGCGCCTGAGAAATCCTCCGGCGTCAGATCGTGGCCCGATTCCATCACCGCGAAATCCACTGCCGCGCCCGCCTCGGCCATCATTGCGGCAAGGGCGTGCGCGGATTTCACCGGAACCATCGGATCGGCCTCGCCGGCTGCGATCAAAATCGGGGCACCGGCTAGATCCGGCATCGGGTTGGGACGGATTACCGGCATCGGACGCAGCATCACTCCACCGGCGATTGAGCCAGGGTACAGCAGCATCGTGGCAATCGCCATGTTGGCCCCGTTGGAATACCCGAGTGCGTAGAGCTTTGTTTGGTCGAAGCCGTATTCCCCGGCTGCCCATCCGAGCCATTCGGCCAGCTCCTGGGTTCGGAGTGCGATTTCCTCCTCGTCGAATACCCCCGGCGCGAGGCGCGGGAAGAACCGGTACGCCCCGTGTTCGTTGGTCTTGCCGCGCGGGCTAAGCACGGCCGCACCGGGGAAAACCGCGCGGGCGACTCCGAGGAGATCGTTTTCGTCGCCGCCGGTGCCGTGCATTGCGAGAATGGTCGCCGGGATTGTGCCCGGGATGTATTTGTGGATGAATTCAGCGGCCATATTTTGGTAGCACCAGTTTCGGAAGGATGTTTTCGATGTCCCCGCGGGCCGGTTCCAGCCACGGGGGAAGCTGCAGGGCCGTGCCGAGGTCGGCCAGGGATTCATCCGTGGTGAATCCGGGCGGGTCGGTTGCGATCTCGAACAGCACGCCGCCGGGCTCGCGGAAGTAGATGGAATGGAAGTACTGGCGGTCCAGCACGGGGGTCACGTTGAACCCGAGCGCGGCAATCCTGGATTGCCAAGCCTTGTGGATCTCGTCGGTTTCCGCCCGGAATGCCACGTGGTGGATCGTACCCGAGCCCATGCTGCCCCGCCGTCCGTCGGGCTGGCAGAGTAGTTCCACCACGTCGCCGGCGGGAGCTGCGAATTGGAACCGGTTGCCCTCCTGCCCTGCGGGCTGGTATCCGAAAGTTTCCGTCAACAGGCGTGCGGTGGATTCGTAACCGGCTTCCGACAGAGTGACTCCGTGGAAGCCGGTGATCTCGGTGCCTGTGCCGCCGTTTTCCACCAGTTCCAGCCGCATTCCGTCGGGGTCGGCGAACGACAGGGTGTTCCGGCCAAACCGGACACCGGGAATCGCGACGGGCAGTTTTTCAGGCCATCCGGCGAGCGAAGGCACCGCGAAGGAGACTAGCGTCGCTTGGCCGATGCCCTGCCTGCCAGGATAAGCGGTGGGCCATGGGAAGAATGTCAGGATGCTGCCGGGACGCCCCTCCGCATCGCCGAAGTAGAAGTGGTATGTGCCGTTGTCGTCAAAGTTTACGGTCAGTTTGACCAGCCGGAGCCCCAGGGTGCCGGTGTAGAAATCCAGATTCCGCTGGGGGTCTCCGGCGATGGCGGTGATGTGGTGGATGCCTGGAATCGTCACGCTATTGGGATGCAGGCGTGCCCGAATTCGATTCCCGGCGGTATTTTCCCTGCAGTGCGTTGATCCGCACCTGGGCCAGCTCCACGAAGGCGTTGGCACCGCTGAACATGCTGAGCTTGCTGCCCTCGACGTTGTCCCACCGGACCGGCACTTCCGCAATCTTGAAGCCGCGTTTCCGGGCGATGTAGAGAACCTCGACGTCGAACCCCCAACGCTCGATCAGCTGGCGCGAAAATGCCTCCCGTGCGGCATCGGCGCGGAAGAGCTTGAAGCCGCACTGGGTGTCGGAAATTCGCAGACCCACCGCGACTTGCATCACCACATTGAAAATGCGCCCCGAGATCTCCCGGAAGGGCGATTGGTGCACGCCGATCAAGGACCTGTCCACAGCCCGCGAACCGATGGCGACCTGGATATTTCCGTGTTCGACAGCGGCCCAGAGCTTGTCCAATTCCCCGATTGGGGCGGAAAGGTCGGCGTCCGTGAACAACCGCCATTCGCCGCGCGCTGCGAGCATGCCGTGGCGCACGGAGTAGCCCTTGCCCCGGTTGCCCGGATTGCGAAGGACTCGCACGTTGGCCACCGTTTTGGCGAAGGCTTCGGCAACAGCTACTGTGCCGTCGCTGGATCCGTCATCCACCACGAGGATTTCGACGAACTCCCATGCCGTTGCTCCCAGATATTCCTCAATTTTCTGGAGGGTGCCCGGCAGCCGCGACTGCTCGTTGTAGGCGGGGACAATGATGGAGAGGGATCGCGTCAAAATCTGGCTTCGTCGCGGGCGTTTTGCTGGAGAACGGGGAGAGCTTGGGGTGGACAGCGCCGCGAACCCTTATAATAACGAATTACCCCCGTTCCCGGAACACAAGGAGATCTGTTTGTCGCTGGAAGACGAGTTGTTCGAGCAGCGCGCCACGCGCGTGTCGGAGATTGAAGCGCTTGGCTACAAGCCTTTTGGCAAGCGTTTCGATTTCACACATACCGTTCCCGAGATCTTTTCGGGCTACGGTTCCAAGACCGGCGAGGAGCTCGAAGCCGACAAAATCCGTGTCCGCGTGGCCGGTCGCATCCAGACCGTCCGCCGGATGGGCAAGGCCGGGTTCATGCACGTCCAGCAGAACGGCGGGAAATTGCAGTTCTACGTCCGGAAGGACGCGGTCCCGGAGCGTGACTACGCGCTGTTTTCGATGCTGGACATCGGGGATATCGTCGGTGCCGAGGGCTACCTCTTCATCACCCGCACCGGTGAACTGAGTCTGCATGTGGAGTCCTTGGAGTTCCTCTCGAAGACGCTTCTGGCGATGCCGGAGAAATTTCACGGTCTCGAAGATACCGAGACCCGCTACCGGCAGCGGTATCTGGATCTGATTTCGAATCCCGAAGTGCGCGACGTCTTTGTGACCCGCGCGAAAGTGGTTTCGTCGATCCGCCGCCAGCTGGAGGAGCGCGGCTTCATAGAAGTCGAAACGCCGATGATGCAGCCGATCTACGGAGGAGCGGCGGCGCGTCCGTTCGTGACGCACCACAACACGCTCGACATCGACCTCTACCTGCGCATCGCGCCGGAATTGTACCTGAAGCGGCTCATCGTGGGCGGCTTGGAGCGGGTCTACGAAATCAACCGCAATTTCCGCAACGAGGGCGTCTCCACACGCCACAACCCGGAATTCACCATGGTCGAGTTCTACCAGGCGTACACCGATTACAAGGGCCTGATGGACTTGACCGAGACCATGCTGCGGCAGATTGCCATCGATGCAACCGGTGGCACCGTAGTCCAGTTCGGAGACCACCAGTTGGACTTCGGCAATGTGCGGCGGCTGACCATGCGCGACGCCGTGGTGGAATTTTGGGAGGACGAAGGCGCACCCACCCCGGACCAAGTCCGTGATCCGGCCTGGCTGCTGGCCAACGCGCCCAAGGCGACGGCAGGCGAATGCCTGGCCCACCTTTTCGAGGTGCACGCCGAGAAGAAGCTGATCCAGCCGACCATCATCTACGAATTTCCCGTGGAGGTCTCGCCGCTGGCGAACAACAATCCGGCTGAACCGTCGATGGTGGACCGTTTCGAGATCTTCGCGGCGTCCATGGAAATCGGCAACGCCTACACCGAGCTCAACAACCCGATCGAACAGCGTCGGCGGTTCGACGGCCAGCTCGACATGCAGGCGCGCGGCGACGACGAGGCCCACCAGATGGACGAGGACTACCTCCGGGCCATGGCCTACGGCATGCCTCCCACCGGCGGCGAGGGTATCGGCATTGACCGCTTGGTGATGCTGATGACCAACCGGACATCCATACGCGACGTGATTCTGTTCCCCTTGCTGCGGCCAGAGGGCGAGATCGGCATGGCGGACCGTCTGCGGCGATTGGACGCGTAGGGCACAGGTGCTGGACGCCTTCGAAATCTTCGTCGCCGGGCGGTACCTGCGGGCGCGCCGGAAGGAAAAGGTGATTTCCGTGATCACCGTGATTTCGGTGGTCGGCGTGGCGGCGGGCGTGATGGCACTGGTCGTGTCACTGGCCGTGAACAACGGGTTTCGGAATACGCTGCAGCGCAACTTGCTGGGGGCCACGGCGCACGTCGACATCGTCGAAAAGGAGCCCGGCCCGGGAATCGCCGAGTGGCGGGAGTTGTTGGTCAAATTGCGCGCCATCCCGCATGTCTCGGCTGCGGCACCTGTTCTGTATGACACGGTTTACCTGTCGGGGCCCCAGAGTTTCAAGGGCGCTGTGCTCAAGGGCATTGATGTCCGTAGCGAGATTGCGACCAGCGACATGCTGCGGCACCTGAAGGCGGGCTCGCTCGACCGGCTAACCGACGAGGGCGGGGGATTGCCTGGGATTATCCTTGGGGCGCGCCTAGCCCAGGACGCGGGGCTCATCCTCAATTCCGTGGTTTCCGTCACGAGTCCGCAGGGTCGGCTCACCCCGTTCGGACCCGAGCCGAAAACCAAACGCTTCCGCGTTGTGGGGATTTTTGAATCGGGGTTCTATGAGATCGATGTGGCTTGGGCATATGCCCCGGTACGGTCGGTGCAGAATCTTCTCGGCGTGGCGGATGTTGTCAATTCCATTGAAATCCGGCTGGACGATTTGGAACTGGCGCCGCAGATTTCCGTGGACGCAGCCAAGGTCGCCGGTCCCCGGTATTCGGCCTCGAATTGGCAGGACCGGAACAAGGAATTGATGCATGCGCTGGCGCTGGAGCGGGTGGTTACCGCCGTCACGATCGGGATGATCGAGCTGGCCGGGGCACTGAATATTCTGATCACTCTCACGATGATCGTCTTGACCAAGTACCGCGATATTGCGGTGCTGATGACGATGGGGGCGCGCCGAAGCCAGATTCGGCGGATTTTCGTGATTCAGGGTGCGATGATCGGGATGATCGGCACGGGGATTGGTTTGACGCTGGGGTACGCGTTTTGCTATTTCGCGGACAAGTACCAGTTGATCCGGTTGGATGAAGCGGTGTACGCGTTGAGTTTTGTGCCGTTTGAGCCTCGGCCCTGGGATGGCTTGTGGATTGCGGGCGCGGCGATGGGGGTCAGCTTGCTGGCCACCGTGTATCCGGCGCGGAGCGCCACGCGGATCGCGCCGGTGGAAGTTCTGCGCTACGAATAAAAGGTGCACATGTCCACCCGCCGGGAATTTCTTCGAACCAGTGCAGGTCTGATCGCTTCGGCCTCAATGGGCCGGGCATCGCAGTTTGCGCCGTGGACGCCGGGGACATTGGACATTCACCATATCTCGACCGGGCGGGGAAGCTCCACGTTCGTTCTGTGTCCGGACGGCACCACAATGCTGGTGGATTGCGGTGCCACCAGCCCTTCCCCCGCCACAGTGCCCTATCTTGTCGATCCCAAACCGGATGGGCACCGCCGTCCAGGTGAGTGGATCGCCCGCTATGTGTCCCGCCACATGGCTGCGGCGCGCCGGAAGGAACTCGACTACTTCCTTCTGACCCATTTCCACGACGACCATATGGGCAAGTTCTCCGCCGACCTGCCGATGTCCAAGTTCGGGGACTACCGGCTGACGGGCATTGCGGATTTTGCCGAGACCGTGCCGGTTGGTACCGTGATTGACCGCGCATGGCCGGATTACAACTACCCGGCCCCGATCCACGACCCGCATTCCGACAACTACCAGGCCTTTGCCCGATCGGCGCTCCATAAGATGGAGCGCCTACGGGTGGGTGCCGGGAACCAAATGCGCTTGCTCGCCAAGCCGGAGTCCTACCCCGATTTCGAAATCCGAAATTTGGCGGCGAACGGGGAGGTTTGGACCGGCGTCGGGGAAACTACCCGCCAATTCTTTCCCGACACAAAGCTGCTGGCCCCGGCGCAGCTTCCGACCGAGAATATGTGTTCGATTGCGGTGCGCCTGAGCTACGGCAAGTTTGATTACTTCACCGGCGGGGACATGTCGAATGACACCAGTTACGGCCGCGCCTCGTGGCGTGACATCGAAAGTCCGGTCGCGCGCGTGGCCGGACCCGTGGATGTTGCAGTCGCAAACCACCATGGATACCAGGATGCCGTTGGGGCCGAGTTTGTGGCCGCGCTCAGGCCCCGCGTGTTCGTGATCAACGGCTGGGATTCATCGCACCCATCGTCGGTTGCACTTTCGAACATGTTGAGCCTGGAGTTGTACGAGGGCGACCGGGACGTGTTTTCAACTGCGGTCAAGCCGGAAACCAAGATTGCGATCCGCAGAATGTCTGAACTCAAGAGCAGCGACGGGCACATAGTGGTGCGCGTGCCGCCACCCGGGACGCACTTTCAGGTGTTGGTGACCACGAACGCCAACGAATCCGACAACGTGGTTGCGGCGTTCGGGCCGTACACCTGCACATAGGACTGGGCGTTATGCCGCCGAATGCGCGGCGACCGCGATTTCCCTGACTTCGCTCGCCCCTTTAGCCCGCAGTGCGCTACACTCGAGCTCCAGTTCCGCCGCCACCTCGCGGGAATAGCTCAGAAAGTGGTGGGCCGAAAGCATGGCGGTCATCCCCATCCACAGCTTGGTGTCATCGCGCCAGTATTTGCTGATGACCTTGCCGAAGAACTCCCAGTAGGCTGCCCGGTAGCTCGACCGCACGCCCTGTTTCCATGCCGAGGCCGCCAGTACCCGAAGATTGTACGCCATTCCCAATGAAGGTGGCTTCTGCGTTGGACGGGTATGCCACACTTCGAGCGAGCGGAATGCCCGGTCGAAGTACGCTTTGGGTTCATACAGCCAGAATAGGAGCTGTCTCAGGCCATCCAGAAGGACCACCAGTGGCAGGTTCGTTCGGAAATTCGGCGCACTGAAATTCGTGATCGCCTGGCTACCTTCCAGCAAGCGCCCTTCGCGCTTCATGCGGTCGAACAGTGCGGTGGTCGGCGGCGCTTGGAGAACTCCCGCCATGGCCCATGTAATGGACGTGCGCTCGATAAATTCCCTCTGGCGCTCGAATATAGTTTCGTCGTCGGAATCAAAACCGACGATGAATCCAGCCAGCACCCAAAGGCCGGCCTCTTGGATCACACGCACCTGCTCCAGATTGTCCTTGCGGAGGTTTTGGAACTTCTTTGACTCCTTCAGCGCCCCGGCCGAGGGCGTCTCGATGCCGATGAACACGTACATGAAGTTCGCGCGCACCATCGCGTCCAACAGTTCGGGACGGTCTGCCAAGTCGATGGAGGCCTCGGTATAAAAGGAGAAAGGCTGGCCGTGTTTGCTGCCCCACGCCTCCAGTGCCACCGCCAGTTCGAGGGCGTGCTTGGAGTTGCCGATGAAGTTGTCATCGACGATGAAAACCTCATTGCGCCAGCCCAGACCGCGTAGTACATCGAGTTCGGCGATCAGCTGCGCGGGCGATTTCAGCCTCGGCTTGCGACCGTAGATGGTGATGATGTCGCAGAATTCGCATTGGAACGGGCAGCCGCGCGAGAACTGTACCGGCATCGAGGTGTATTTGTCGCGCTTCAGCAGGTCGAAGCGCGGGATGGGGCCGCGCGACATGTCCGGCTTGTCGTCCACGCGGTAGAGGGCGTGGCCGGTGCCGTCCTCCAGTGCCAGGGCGATGCCGGCGAAGACCTCCTCGGCCTCGCCGACCATTACATGGTCGGCTTCCAAGGCGAGCAGTTCGGGCTCGCTGCTGGCCCACGGGCCGCCAATGAAGGTCCGGGTGTCCACGGCGCGGCACCGGCGAAGGATGTCCAGCGTATCGACGCGCTGCGCCATCATGGCGCTGACCAGGACTAGGTCGGCGGATGCCAGATCAGCGTCAGTCACGTCCTCGAAAGCGTGGTCGAGCAAGCGGAGCTTCCAACTAGGCGGACACAGGGCCGCGACAGTGATCAGGCCCAGCGGTGGCGTCATCGCGGCTTCGGGGAGCATTTCTAGTACCCCCTCGAAGCCCCAGAAGGACGGCGGGAACTTCGGCCAGACGAGCAGAACGTTGAGATTCTTCCCGAGGGGGGGAAAGGTGGCCCCGTTTGAACGGGGAGTATATTCGGGGAACACGGAGGGGGTTCGGGGTGTTCCTGGCTGGGCCGGAGGCATACGCTATTCTCCGATGAAAAACGCTCGCGTGCCTGTATATTTTTGTCTGCGTTTCCAGCAGGGTGCCAAAAACATTGTCCTGCCGTGATCAAATTCGACGTTTGCCTGCGCCTTGAACAGGTGAAGGACGACGGAATGAAAACAAAAAACAACATGGGCGTGTTCATGGCAGTGGGAGTGGCGATGGTTTCGGCAACGATCAACAGTGGCTGGGCTGCCAGCATCACGGACCTGACCCCGCAGGGTTTCACAACGAGCTTTGCCACAGGGATCAATGGGAGTGGGCAGGCCGTTGGGTATGCGAATGGCACGGGCACCCACGCCTTTCTCTATTCCAACGGAACGTCCCAGGATTTGGGACTCGCGACCGGCAGCGGTACATCGCAGGCCGTCGCAATCAACGAAGCTGGCACGGTCCTCGGTTTTTCCACCACTCCGCGCACGGGTGGGCCCGGCAACACCTACAGCGGATGGACTTACGCCAACGGTACGTTCAGCGACGTGGCGACCCCAACCGGACGCGGGCAGGCGGACGTCAACGTTCCGCTGGCTATCAACAATTCGGGCGATGTGGCGGGCTATTACGCTGTGGGAGTGGAAAGCCACTATGTTTCCGCCGGCGGGACTGCAAGGGAGTTGACGGGGCTGGCTTTTGCTCCGGTGTCCATCAATGAGGGCGGCGTTGTCGCCGCAACTGCTGGATACAGTGCGGGTGGCAGTTCCGGCTACCACGCCTACCTGTTCTTCTCGGGTGGAGGCTCGCGGGACTTGGGTACGCTCGGCGGGGCCGACAGCGTTGCACAGGCCATCAATGATAGCGGCCAAGTGGTCGGCTGGGCGGACACCAACGCCAACGGTACGCCTTCCGGACATCCGTTCCTGTATTCCGGTGGCGCGATGCGGGATCTGGGCACACTCGGGTCGGGATTCGGAACGGCGGAGGCCATCAGCCCCAACGGCTTGGTGGTTGGCGGATCGCGCGATGCGAACAACGTGCTCCAGGCGTTCCTGTGGTACCAGAACGGCGTCATCACCGATCTGAACACGTTCCTACCCGCAAACTCGGGTTGGCAGCTGACTGAGGCGACGGGCATCAACAACGCAGGACAGATTGTCGGCAACGGCACCTTCGGGGGGCAGCAGCACGCGTTCCTGCTGGATCTGAACGGGCAATCGGCAGCCGCACCGGAGCCGGGTTCGTGGACACTCGGAATCGCGGCAATGGCGCTGATGCAGGGCGGAAGACGCCTCCGGAGCCTTCGCAAGCAAGCCGGTCAGAACGGCTGACTTGCGCCTCCTAGTTCCAGCCAAAGGGCACGGTAGTAGCGCAGGAAACGCTCGGGCTCTTTGGATTCGGCGCACTCGCAAAGGCAGTAGCGGTCGTAGTTGGCCTTCTTCATCAGGGTGAACAGTTCCTTCCAAGGGTAGGCGGGGTTGGCCAGTTCATTGATGTGGGCATTGCGGATGTAGGGCTTCAGGAGTTCGAAGCTCTTGGCGACGGATCCGTTTACCACGTCGGTCGGATTGGAGTTCCAGCAGGCTCCTACGTTGGGATGGTTGGCGGCGCG
>CAIYDY010000282.1 GCA_903925015.1 uncultured Acidobacteriia bacterium | reverse complement strand
TATTTCTTGGGGAAGCGAGTGTCGCTACCCAAACGGTCGCTGACGTGAAGGAACAGCGTTCCTACTTTTGGGCCTTCTCGAGTTTGTCCGCTTCCTTCGTATGCACAGCCGCGGCGGCCGGATTTCCACTCTGTAGCTGGAGTTCCGCCAGTCGCCGGTGGATCACTCCGCGTAGCGGATCGAAATCGAGGGCGCGACTATACTCTCTTATCGCCTGAGCGTACATCTTCCTAGCCGCATACGCTATTCCGCGCTCTACCGCCAGATCCGCCTGCAGTCCCTGGTAATACTCGGACGGGGGGAACTCTTTGCCCTCGGGAAAAGCCGCGCGTACAGCCTCCAGGGCCTTTTCACTCATGTGCTGGGCGTTATAGACGCGAGCCAGGATCAGGTATGTGTCCGGACGTGAGCGGTCCAGCGCGATCGCCTTCCGGCTGAAATCCTCCGCTTCGGCGAACCTCTGCTTCTTGAGATACAGGGACGCCAAGGCGTTGAACATCTCCGGTGTGACGGTGTTCGAGCGGATGGCCTTTTCAAACTCGGCAATTGCGGCTGGCTCCTGCTTCAAATCCATATAGGCAAGCGCCAGGAAATAGTGCGCCGGGGTCATCGTCGGGTCCGCTTGGAGAGCCTTGCCGTTCAATTCCAGGGAGGCACGGGGATCTCCCAGTTTGCGGCGCACTTCGCCCAGCAGTGAAAGCAGGTGGGGTAGACCCGGACTTTGTTTCAGCCCCCGCTCCAGTTGGTCCTGTGCCTTTTCGGGCAAGCCCTGGTCGAGGTAGAGCCGGGCCAGGTAGAAGCGCGCCCACGTCAGCTCCGGATCGAGATCCAGCGCCTGTTGCAGTTCCGCTTTCGCCTCGCCCATCATCGCGGCCGATCCCTGTGAAAGATACACCAATCCCAGCAGCATGTGTGCGGGTGCGGATCGCGGATCCGCCGCCAACACGCTCTTGCACTCTCGGATCGCCAGGTCGGTTTTCCCTTGTTGCATGTGCTGCGCGGCGACACCCAGCTGGGCGCCTTGCTGATCTGCACGGGGCGTTTGCGCCCAGCCCAAAGCGGGAGCTAGCAGGAGCACGGCAATCGGGAGGCCGTTAGCGCGTCGCATCAGACTCATCCAGGAACAAAATTTGGTTCGCACGAACGTTGTCGATCTTCTGCTTCTTCCCGCTGGGCCACTCGATCTCGATGCTGGCAAGCGTTGCGTTCCCCAGCCCGAAATACAAACGGGTATCGCTGGTGCTGAGGTAGCTTCCGTAAGGATTGATCTCCCGCAACTGGGTCCGGCCCCCACTGGACAAGTGTACCTTCGCGCCGATCCCGAAACGATTGCTCTCGCGGCCACGGGCACGGACACCGATCCAGTGGTTGCGATTGCCCCCGTCGTTGCGCAGCAGCAGCGGACTCCCGCCGGCATCGCTCACCACCACGTCCAGGTCGCCGTCGTTGTCGAAATCCGCAACTGCCAAGCCCCGGCCGACGTGCTGGATTCGTAGCGCAGGTCCGCTTTCCGCCGAGACGTCGCGGAAACGGCCGCCGCCCATGTTCCGGTAAAGCAGGTCTGCCTGACGGTAGGAAAGCTTTGGGTCGTACAGGCTCACATTGTCGGTGACGTGCCCGTTGGTGACATAGATGTCCGGATAACCATCGTTGTCATAGTCGAAAACCTTCGCCCCGAAGCCGAGAGTTTTCACGCTGGTGGGTAATCCGGCCTTGACCGTAACATCGTCGAAAACCAGCTTGCCCAGGTTGCGGAAGAGCGGGTTGTATTGACCCGAGAAGGCGGTAAAGAAGATGTCCGGCAAGCCATCGCCATCCAGATCCACCATCTCCGTACCCATCCCGGCCAGAGCTTTGCCGTTCATGTCGAAACCGACTCCGGCCCCATACGTAATATCCTCAAACGTGCCGTCGCCTTTGTTGCGGTAGAGAAAATTGCGGACACCATCGTTGGCCACAAAGATATCGGGCCATCCACCGCCATCCACATCGCCGATGGCCACCCCCAAACTCTTTCCCGCCGGATTCGCTACCCCGGCCTTGCGGGCGACCTCCGTGAACGTGCCATCCCGATTGTTGTGGTAAAGCAAGGCCGGCGTGCCGTCGAACTGCTGCGGATCGCAATACATGCGGTAGCCCGGTTTGTGGTATCCGCAGTACGGGGCCTTGCGCAGATCGTATTCGATATAACGTCCCACAAACAGATCCAAGGAGCCGTCGCGGTCATAATCCACCCAAGCCGCGCTGCTGCTCCACCCGCCGCCGCCCACTCCGGCCTTGGCCGTCACCTCACTGAAAGTCCCGTCGCCATTGTTGCGAAAGAGTTGATTGCCGCCGTAGCCGGTGACGTAGACATCCAGGAAGCCGTCGTTGTCGTAGTCACCTACGGTCACGCCGGTCGCGAACATCCCATTGCCCGCGACTCCGGCCTTGGCGGTTACATCCCCGAATTTCCCGTTGCCCAGATTGCGGTAGAGCACATTGCCCGGCGATGGCTTGCCGTGGGCCAGATCGGCTCCGTTGGCGAAGAAGAGGTCGGGCAAGCCGTCGTTGTCGAAATCGATCACGCCCACCCCGGAGCCGAAGGTTTCGACCATGTACTTCTCGTCCGAGGCCCCGTTTTCGTTGCGGAAGGTGATGCCGGATTGCGCCGCAACTTCGGTGAATGTGACCCGATTTGACTGTGTTGGCATGGCTGCGCGGGGGGCCGGTTTGCCCGCCTGCTCGCTGTTGAGGGGCAGCGCGACGGAGAGCAGCAATAAATTCACACCGAAGATGAGGAAAGCTGTGCGCAGGAGCGGCATGGCCCAAGGCTTCATTCTGTTTGTCCTAGTATAACTTCGGCGCGACTTGCCGGAAATCGGTGCGCGCACGGTTTGCGGTAGTCGCGGAATGGCCACGCACGTGAGCGCTTGACACACGATGGCTCTCATTTGCTTGCTCTGCGTTGACGGACGCTGTCACACTTCCATCCAGTATCGAGTTCCAGGTCAGCCATCAGGTGAGTGGCGGTAGTAGGAGCAAACCAGTTCACCCCGGCATTAAATGCAAAGCAGAAACGTTCTCGTTCCTGTTCAGCGAGACTCTCCCACCATCGCGGAGCGACGGCGAGATTCCCACAGAGTGCTACTACCATTCGCAGGAGCGCAGCCTCGACGCTGCGTCCCTCATGAATGACGGTCGCAAGGGACCTCAGGAATTCGGTGCAAGCCGAGGAACTCGTCTTATGCCAGCAGAACAACAAGCCCCAAGCGTCGTCCGTATTGGCCGAACACACCGTCATGAGATCAAGACTGGTGGGGTGATCGGTTAAAACCTGCAAGTGTTGCCCGAGGAAATCGAATTCCGGATAGAAGACTGCCGAGAAGGCGAAGAGTGGCGGTTGCCTGAAGATGAACAGCGTGTACTCCACGTCCTCGTATGCGGCATCACGGAGCAATTCATCAAAAGCGGATTTATGGCGCTGAAGATTGTTGAGACCGACAGACGTGCCGATGCGGTATGCTTCGAGCAACTCTCGTGTGGCGCGATCATGCCCGCCCAATTCAAGTTGTTCGTCAATCAGGGCAGAAGCATTCTCCTTCGCGAAGACTTCATGGCACAGGGCGCGGTAGCCGTAGAGCGCAACCTGTTGGTCCGACGGCGCAAGTGCCATAGTGTCGATTGGCCGAAAAAGCTCAGAATCGTGCTGAGCACAGAACCCGGCGAACGTAGAAACCCTTGCGATGCCTTTCCTTTCCAAAGCTACTTTGCCCGCATTCTTGCGCATCGTGCCAATGTTCATTGAGGGTACATAGACGTGGGAGTCTTGCGATATCATCCGCAAAATCCCATTCTTTTGAATGGAATGAGCCTTGGCCAGATCCTTGCATTCCCCCGTGCTTTCGAAGTGGAGGCACCGCGCTTTGTTCGTGAGTCTCTTCTGTGACTGCACATAACTGTTGAGATCGACGCTTCCGCTGCGCTGCAACTCTGTCGGTCCGCTGCTTGTTTTTCCGTCACGCGACCATCCGGTGTAGAAGATTGCAATTGTTTCTTCCTTGGCCTTCGTCAGCTGTTGCAGTCCGAGATCGGCGTTCGCAAAATTCTCCTCGACGACTTTCACGGGCGCTGTTGCATTGACGACGTCCCATTCACCTCCCCGAACGTAATGCGACGCCCTGTTATACGCTCCCGTCGGCGAATCGTCCAGCACCCAGCAATGCGCATACGCGCCTTCAACCAGTTCGGCCTGAGCGTTCTGACCGGTCGGTCTTACCTCGAGTTCTAAGAAGAATACGTCCATCGCGAATACTCCATGAAGCCTTTCACCGAACAGACCAGGAATTCTAACTTGGAACGGTTTCTATGGGCCTGGCGTGGCCAGCAACACCTCCACATAATCCCCCAACTGCCGCGCAGTAAACCGATTCCCCTCAAAATCCGCCGCCAGCCGACCCTGTCGATCAATCACCAACGTATGCAACGAGTGCGTTACATACACCTCATCCGGCCAGAAATTCAGCCCAAACCGGCGCGAAACGGCCTTCACTTCATCCAGCGGTCCCGTCAGGAAGTGCCACGATTCCGGATCGGCCTTCCACGTCGACGCATACTGTGCCAGTACTTTCGGCTGGTCGTGCACCGGATCGAAACTAATGCTGAGCAGTACCAGGTCCCGGCCCATGCGGTCGGCGAACCGCTTGTTCAGTTGCCCGAAGTTATTGGCGAGCCGGAAGCAGTAATCGGGCAACGGGCAACTGGTGTAAATGAAGGTCACGGCCACCACTTTCCCCGCCAATCGCGACAGCGTCACACGCTGCCCGGACTGGTCGATCAGGGTGAAGTCGGGCACCGCGTCCCCCGGTTTTACGGTTGCGTGAGGCGCTTCCAGCAGTTTCAAGCGGCGCGCCAGCAGCGGCTCCCGCTCGGAGCTTTCGTAGCGATTGATGCGAATATGTTCGACATACGAGCGCTTCTTCTCCACGACCAGAGTGAAGTCCACATAGGCACCCGCCTCCAATCCGGCCAGTTCACGTGTATCCAGAACGGAAAACGGCATCGCCATCGCTTCCATGTAACCCGCAATGGAGCCATGGGAGATCTCGACGGTACGCCGCTGCTGGTCCACTTTCAGTACAATCCCGGTCACCGGATAACGTTTGGCGGCCGCGAGACTCACAGTGGCCACCAGCAGGAGCAGGCAGACCTGGCAAACCCCCGCCCGTCTAATTAGCCTTGCGGCCACCATTGCCCCCCAACTTGAACCGGGGCCGTTCGATCACACGGTAGTCACTAGCCGATTGCCGGATTTCGAGAGCCGTGTTCTTGGGCACGGAAGCAAACTTCTGCGGCTGTGCGTCTCCGGGCCACTGAATCTCCAAACCCAGAATCTCCGCCGACTTGCCCAGCCCCAGGTGTTGTTCCAGAGGCGACGAACCAAACGACCCCCCGCTTCCAACTGTCCGATAAACCGCCCGCGTCTCCGTGCCGTTCTTCACCGTCACCTTGACCCGGGCACCAATGGCCGCGCGATTCGCCTTCACCCCCACCAGCCGCACGCTGATCCAGTCGTTGCCATGGCCTGGGTTTTCGAAAAGCCGGAACGTATGGCTGTCGCCGGGAACCCCGCCACCGATCACCTCCAGCAGGTCTTCATCCCCGTCATTGTCGATGTCCGCGAATGCAACGCCGTGCCCCTTGTGCAGCTCACCCGTGCCGGAGGAGGTAGTGATGTCCACGAACTTCTTCCCCCCTTGGTTGTGCAGCAGCACATTCGGCAGCAGAGTGGCATAGGACAGTTCCCCGGTCCCGAAACGGATGTCCGGATATCCGTCGTTGTCCACATCGCCGAAATTCGCACCCATCGGCATGAAGACCTTGTTCAGGCCGGTTTCCTCGGTAACATCCTTGAAGGTTCCGTTGCCCAGGTTGCGGTACAGCTTCATGGTGGCGGAATTGTGCGGTAGGCCTAGATAGGTCCGCACGCTCTCCTCAATCGACATCGCGTAGCTGCTCGCCACAAGGTCCGGCAGTCCGTCGTTGTCGTAATCGAAAAACCAAGCGGCGAATCCGTGGCCTGAACCTTGGACGCCAGCCTGGGCCGCCACATCTGTAAAAGTGTTGTTGTGGTTGTTGTGGAGCAGCGCGCTGTCACCCCGATAGTTGGACACGAACAGGTCGGCATAGCCGTCGTTGTCATAATCCACAGCCACCACCGCCTTCGTAAGCAGAGCCAAATTCGTTCCCGACGACTTTGAGATGTCCTTGAACGTACCGTTGCCGTTGTTCAGGAAAAGCTGATTTGGCTCGTTTTCGTTGCCGATGTATAGATCGAGGAATCCGTCGTTGTTGATATCCACCCACACGCCAAATTCCGTCGTCGTGGGCTCGCCCAGTCCCGCTTCCACGGTGACATCGGTAAACGTGCCGTCACCGTTGTTGCGCAGCAGCGATTTCCGCATCGCCGTTTCCCACCCCCCGCGCAGGACCAGGATATCCAGATTGCCGTCATTGTTGTAATCGGTCTGGACAATGTTGTTCCCGCCGAGCTGGGTTGCCAGTCCCGATTGCACGCTCCGGTCGGAAAACGTGCCATCCCCGTTGTTGTGGAAGAAATGCATGGGCGCGCAAAAATTCCAATTGGAGGTAACGATATCGAACAGACCATCGTTGTCGAAATCGTCCACAATCAGCCCGCCTACTTCAAAATCGACTCCGCCGAGTCCCGCGCGCGGTGCCACGTCGACAAAGCGGCCAATGTCCTCGGCGGATTCAAAGTGCGAAGGCTCCAACAGATGTTCCTTGGGTACGCCGGCCGGATATTTGCCGAGAGTCATATAGGCAAGGTTCAACAGCCATTTGGTCTCGATATCGCCAGGCCGCGCCTTCAGCGATGCGAGGAAGTGCTGGACGGCTTTTTGCGAATCCGCAACCTTGGGGTAGCTGACTCCCGGACGAAGCGGAAACAGGCAAAGTTCCCCCGGATGGCGGTATACGTCGTTGACCGCACCCGCCCGGTGAAGGTAGGCCACGCCCAGCATCTCCTCTACCTCCGGTACCAGCTTGGGTGCCCCGCGCGATGCAGTGCGGAGAGCCGCCTCGAACTGGGCGATTGCCGAATCCATTTCTCCCTGGTAGGCATGGACCTGCGCCAATCCGAGCCGCAACGCCACGGAATCGGTGGGTGAATGGCCCGCACTGTCCGCTTCCAAGGCCAGCTTCTTTGAGCGGGCCTTCAAATCTGCGAACGATTGCTGCCGCAGGGAGCAGGAGAGTTTCAGATCGGTATTCCAGCCGGCAGGCTTGGCAAAGTTCGCCAGCGCTGCGGCCGCTTCACTGAACCCGCTGACGTTCACGTCAAACCGGATATTGCCCTCCGCGCGAAGAGCCGCCTGGCGGGAGCGCTGGGATGCCGCGATGCCGGCGAGTTCCTCCGGCTGCAGCACCTTGACGATTGCGAACCCTGAGGAAAGGCGGAAAACCGGCGAAATCTGACCCGGGCCGAGCCCCTTCACAGCGTCTCGAATCTCTGCGCGCAGTGTGGATGGATCGACCAATCCCAGCATGCCGCCATCCAGCGAGGTGGCATCCACGGATTTCTCGCGGGCGACTACCGCGAAATCAGCGCTCTTCCCCACAAGTTCAGCGCGGACCCGAGTCAGTTCCTCGGCTGAATTCAGCACCAGAATCCGCAACGGGACAGCAGTGGAAGTTTGTGCTTGTCCGTGGGCAATCACCACGAGTGACAGGAGCAGATAAATGAGCACGCGAGACAACGGCACCTCCTAGGTTCCAACATGATACCGCAGGATGCCTAGGACACCCACGCTTACAGTCCGGTGCCCTCGGGTACAAGGGTAGTATGCGTCACGCACCGGCCCTTGTTAAGGCACAACGCTAAGGCACAACGCTAAGGCACAACGCTAAGGCACAACGCTAAGGC
>CAIYDY010000281.1 GCA_903925015.1 uncultured Acidobacteriia bacterium | reverse complement strand
GCGGGCCAGCACCAGCTACGTGCTCCATCATCGACGGCGGCTCCCAGACGGCCTTCAGATCCAGCACAAAGCCCTCCACCGGACCCTCCCCCGCAATTTGATCGGTGCCGACAAACTCCTCGCAACTGCCGTCCGCCCTGAAGACCTCCACTGCCCGCCGGTCGGGATCAATCAACCATCCAAGTTCCACGCCGTTTTCAACCCATTCCCGCATCTTCCCCCGTACAGTGCGCAGCCGGTCGTGGTCGGACTTCAGCTCGATCACGAAATTGGGGCACACATGCCAAAAGCGCTCCAACTGCCGCCTCGGGATTCCCTTGAGCCTGGCTCCAAGGGTCAACGCGGCGTCCGGCGAACGACGTGCCCCGCTGGGCAAAACGAATCCACCCGTTGCCTCGCCGCAAACACCCGTGCGCCCCTTGCGATTCCATGACTCCAATTGATAGGAAATCTCACTACAGCGGACACCAGTCAGCGTATACGGAGGGGGCATGATCAAAATCTCTCCATCGGCGGTCATCTCAAAGGACAAATCGGAATGCTCGGAGCAAAACTCCGCAAACTCCTCGTCCGACATGGGAGGATGGTTGATCGTCGCCGGCAGCCAGGATTCTTCGATCATCAGTGCCATAACTTAGACCTTCCGAGCCACAAAATCCGCCTTGCCGTACTCCGCCAACGCAACCGTGCCCCGAATCTCCGTATCGGCAACATTGCCCGTAAACGAATACGACAGCGACGTCCCCTCGATCCGGTGCGAGGCCCGCATTGTTAACGTTTTTCCCTCAACGGCTCCGGTCAAAGCACCCGACGTCGTCTGGCCCTTGTGCGTTCCGGACACCTTCCCGTTCGTCTGCACCAGCGTCATCTGGTGCGTGGACGTCCCGGACAGGTATTTCAACTCCACGGTCCAATTTCCCGTCACATCTCCCGCCGGTGCCGCGATCACCGGATCCGCAAACTTGGGCGGTTTCGAAAGCAGCCGGTAAATCGCCTCCGAAGCCACTTTCTCATCCCCCGGCTCCATCATGTAGGGCATGATCCGCAGCGTGCTGGGACGACCCAAGTCCCGCCGGTTCCCGCTCGAACCCGCCACCAGAATGCGCGGAGTTCCCTTCCCCAGCAGCTCCTCCACCTCGGCACCGGTGATCCCGACTTTCTTCGGATCCCAGCTCAACTGCAACACCGGAGCATGGTTCGACAAATCCTCCGGCTGAAGGATCGTTTTCGACACGCCGTCAACCTTCATGGCCGCACTCGAAATCACCTCCAGCCGCCGCTCCCATTCCTTCCACTCGGCCGCGTGGTCGCGCTTCACCCACATCTCCACGGCGGCCAGCATGCCCATCACCTCTTCCTTGCCAACCTTCATGGACCGTCCGAAAGTATGGTGCGGCGCACTGCAAACCCAAGCCGTCTGGACCAAATCCTTCCGGCCCAGCAGCAAGCCACCCGCTTGTGGTCCACGCAAACACTTGCCGCCACTGTAAGCCACCAGCGTCGCGCCGTTCTTCAAATGCAGGTTGGGGATCGTCAACTCCTCGGCCGCCGCGTCGATCAGCAAAGGAATCCCGTGCTTCTTCGCCAGCACCGCAGTGTTCACGATCGAAAGCTCGCCTTTCTCCGCCGCGGGCCCGGACATGATCATCACCATGGCAGTCCGGGAATTGACCGCCGCCTCGAACTGCGCAGCCGTTTCGACCTCAACCATCTTCACGCCAGTCATCCGCACCGCGTGGTCGTAAACATTGCGGGCGTATTTGGGGACAATCACCTCATTCTTCATCCCCGCCAGATTCGGCATGCGCTGCATCTTTTCGGGGTCGCCGCCGGTGACGCAGGCCGCCGTGGCATGGGCAAGCGCCGCCGCGCAGCCATTGGTGACCATGCCCCATTCCGCTTGGGTGATCTCGGCCAAACGTTTGCCGACGGCCTCCATCAACTCGTCCATGTGGACATAGGAATGTGAGGCCAACTCCATCGCGCGCTTGACTTCCGGCAACGACTGGGAACCGGTAATGATCGTGAACGTGCCACGGCAATTCACCGCCGGCCTCACCCCGATCGACTCGTACAGCTTCGCGCCCAGCTCCATCGGAGCAGCCTCCACGGGTTCAACCGCAGTGCCCGAAGCCGCCACTGCCGCCGCCGCTCCCGCCGTGCCCAGCAAGCCCCGCCTCGACAAGCCCTTGTTCGAATTCCTTGTGCGCGCCATAGTTTGCGACATTGTTCCGATACCCCCGATTTTGATCATACTTCAGGTTTGGGCCCCCGGCGGATCGCCACGCCAAACGCTACCATCAAGACATGCCAACCAGCAACCTCATGAAGGCGCTCGTCAAGTCCCGCCCCGAACCCGGCCTGTGGATGGAGGAGGTGCCAGTCCCCGAAATCGGCATCAACGATGTGTTGATCCGCATCCGCCGCGCCTCGATCTGCGGAACCGACATCCATATCCTCGACTGGGACGCCTGGGCCGCGCGGACCATCAAGACCCCGATGGTGATCGGGCACGAGTTCATGGGCGAGATCGTCGCCGTCGGCTCCAACGTGACGGACTTTTTCCCGGGCCAGCAGGTCTCGGGCGAAGGACACGTCGTCTGCGGACGCTGCCGGAACTGCCTCGCCGGCCGCCGCCACCTCTGCGCCCACACCAGCGGCGTCGGAGTGAACCGTGCCGGCGCTTTCGCCGAGTACATCTCGCTCCCCATGACCAACGTCTGGGTCCACAAGAACGAAATCGAGCCCGACATCGCCTCCGTTTTCGACCCCTTCGGCAATGCCGTACACACGGCGCTGGCGTTCCCGGTCCTGGGCGAGGACGTGCTGGTGACCGGTGCCGGACCCATCGGCATCATGGCCGCGGCCGTTGCCAAACATGCCGGGGCACGCCACGTGGTGATCACGGATCTGAACCCCTACCGCTTGGAACTCGCCCGCAAGGTGGGCGTTTCGATGGCAGTCGACCCCCGCGAGCGCAGCCTGAAGGATGTTCAGAAGGATCTGAACATGACCGAGGGCTTCGACGTGGGCCTCGAAATGTCCGGCAACGCGACCGCGTTCCGCGGCATGGTGGAGAACATGTCGCACGGCGGCAACATCGCCATGCTCGGCATCCCGCCCGGCGAAATGGCCATCGACTGGAACTTGGTGATCTTCAACATGCTCACAATCCATGGCATCTATGGCCGCGAAATGTATGAAACCTGGTACAAGATGACCGTGATGCTGGAAACCGGCTTGGATATTTCCCCGGTCATCACCCACCGCTTCGCCGCCAAGGACTTCGCCGAGGCGTTCCAGCTGATGAAGTCCGGGGCTTCGGGGAAGATCGTGACGGACTGGGAGAACCTGTAAGTGAGCAGAAGGCCGGGTCTACAACCCGGCCCTCTTCCACAACTCATCCACCCGCTTCTTCACATCCGGCGACATCTTAATCACATCCGGCCACTCACGAGTAAAACCCTCGCCCGGCCATTTCTTCGTGGCATCCACGCCCATCTTGCTGCCGTAATTCACCAGCCGGCTGGCGTGGTCCAGCGAATCGATCGGACCCATCGTGAACTGAATATCGCGTTCCGGATCGATATTGTTCAACGCCCTCCAAGCCACCTCGCTGACGTTCTGCACATCCACGTCCTCGTCCACCACGATGATCACCTTCGTGAACATCGCCTGGCCCAGACCCCAGATCGCGCTCATCACCTTGCGCGCATGGCCGGGATACGATTTCCGGATCGACACCAGCATGATGTTGTGGAAAATTCCCTCGGCCGGCATGCACATGTCACGGACTTCGGGCAATTGCATCCGCATCAGCGGCAGGAAAATCCGCTCGATGGCCTTGCCCATGAAGAAATCCTCCATCGGGGGCGGACCCACAATCGTGGTCGCGTAGATCGGATCGCGCCGTTGCGTGATGCATTCGACGTGGAACACCGGATAGTCGTCGGCGAGCGAGTAGTATCCCGTATGGTCGCCAAACGGCCCTTCGCGGCGCCGCTCACCGATTTCCACGTACCCTTCGAGCACCATTTCGGCGTTCGCGGGCACTTCAATATCGTTGGTGACGCACTTCACCATCTCGACCGGGCTGCCCCGCAGGAAACCGGCGATCATCATCTCGTCCAGATCCGGCGGCAACGGCAGGATGGCCGAGTACATCGTGCACGGGTCGGCACCAATGGCGACCGAAACCGGCATGCGCGGCTTTTCTCCTGCCGCGGCTAGGCGGCGGTAATGCTCGGCACCTTGCTTGTGGGTCTGCCAGTGCATGCCTGTGGTGCGCTCATCATAGACCTGCATCCGGTACATGCCGCAATTGCGCTTGCCGTTTTCAGGATTCTTGGTGAACACCATCGGTAGCGTGATGTAGGGGCCGCCGTCGTCTGGCCAGCAGGTTAGAACCGGAATGTCCTTCAGTGAGAAGCCATCCTTCTTGACGACCTCCTGGCACGCCCCGCGCGACACGATCTTGGGGAAGAACGCGCCCATCTCCGCCAATTTGGGCAGCATCTTCAGCTTGTTGAAGAGACCCTCGGGCATCCGCATCTGCAAATACTCCGCGATGCGCGCAGCCACGTCGTCCACATTCGGTACCTGAAGGGCGATCTCCATCCGCCGCATGCTGGCGAAGGCGTTGATCAACACGGGCATCTTGTAGCCCTTGGGATTCTCAAACAGCAGGGCCGGACCGCCGCCCTTCACGGACCGGTCGGCAAATTCCGTGATCTCCAGCACCGGATCCACTTCGAAGGGAATCCGCTTCAGTTCATTGTTCTTTTCGAGGGCGCGCATGAAGTCGCGCAGGTCGTCATGAGGCATGTTCTATACCGATTGGGGCCGATCTACTATCATTGCAAGTTCGGACGTCTATGAATCGAATCGCATTGGTAACCGGCGCGAGCCGTGGAATTGGACGCGCATGCGCGCTGGAGCTGGCCAAGGCCGGGGCAAAGGTGGCGCTCGCCGCGCGGCAACTGGACAAGTTGGAGGAAGTCGCCGCCGAGATCCGCGCACTGGGTGCTGAAGCATTCGTGGTGGAACTGGACCTTGCCTCGGGCGATTCCATCAAGGCGGCGTTTTCGAAAGTCGCCAAGGAATTCGGGCGCATCGACATCCTGGTGAACAACGCCGGAGTCACCAAGGACAACCTGTCGCTGCGCATGAAGCTGGACGACTGGAACATGGTGCTCCAGACCAACCTGACCGGGGCGTTCCTCTGCATCCAACAGGTCATATCTCCAATGATGCGCGAACGGTGGGGTCGGATCGTGAACATTTCGTCCGTGGTCGGCCAGATGGGAAATGCGGGACAGGCAAACTACGTGGCGTCGAAGGCGGGACTGATCGGGCTCACCAAATCGCTGGGGCAGGAGCTGGCATCGCGCGGCATCACGGTCAACGGCGTGGCACCGGGTTTCATCGAAACCGACATGACCGGCGCGTTGAAGGACGAGCAAAAGCTGCGGATCACCCAAAACATTCCCATGGGGCGGATCGGGACTGCTTCCGAAGTCGCCGCCGCCGTGAAGTTCCTGGCGTCTGAGGAAGCGGGGTACATCACCGGGGCCGTCATCGACGTCAACGGCGGCATGTACATGCGATGACGCCGGATTTGGAGACTGCCCGGCTGCTTCTGAGGCCCCTCAAACTGGAGGACGCCCGGCAGACACAGACTCTGTTCGGACAGTGGGAGATCGTCCGGGATCTGGCAGCGTACGTGCCTTGGCCCTATCCACCCGACGGCTCCCACAATTTCTACCGCGACGTGGCGCTTCCCGCCATGGAGCGCGGCGAGCAGTGGCACTGGACGCTCCGGCTCAAGACGGCCCCCGAGAGGATCATCGGCCAGATCAGCCTCCAAATCGGCGAGACCAACCGCGGCTTCTGGATGGCCCCGGCATTCCAAGGGCTCGGACTCATGTCGGAAGCCGTCGAGGTGGTCACGGAATTCTGGTTTGCGACCCTCGGGATGCCGGTCCTCAGAACCGCCAAGGCGGTCCGAAACGCCGCATCGAGCCGGATCTCCGCAAAGACCGGCATGCGGCTGCTGCGGGTGGAGGACCAGGATTCGGTCTCTGGCGTTCAACCAACCGAAATCTGGGAGATCACGGCGGAGGAATGGCGGGCTCGGTTGAAAGGCCTCCATCCATGATTGCCTTCCGAATCCTGCCGCTCCTGCTGATTCTGTCGGCATGCCAGGATCGCCAAGCGGTGGCTCCGGCCTTGCCGAAGGACCCAACTGCCAGCCCCGAATACCGCGCCGACGAGTCCAAATTGGCGGCTATGGACCTCGAGGCCGCTTCCCTCATCCAGTCTGGAAAGAAAGATGCCGCAGCCGACGTCATCGTAAAGGGCGAAGAGATTGCAGCCCGCCTGCTCTCCGTCTCCAAACCAACCCTCGCCGCCACCCAAGCCGCCTCCGACCTCGACCAACTCTACGGCGACATGCTTCTCTCCAACAAGCGGTACGGCTGGGCGCGCATCCAATACCAGAAAAATTTGGCCCGGTGGAGGTTTTGGCAGCCCCAAGACGACGAAACGGCCCGTCGGATCGCGGATACCCGCAAACGGATTGCCGAGTGCGACAAGCACTTGCAATAGCAACCGTGCCTCGCGGAATATAATGGCGGAACATGAAGCTCCGTATCGGCTTGGCCTTGGTCGCCATCTGTTCCCTGCCCCAGTTGGACGCAAAGGTAACCAAAATCGTAGTTGAACAACGCGAGTCCCCCGCGTTCAATGGCCAAAGTTTCGGCCAAGCAGGCCAGTTCGAAACGTTGAGCGGCCACTTCTTCGGCGAACTGGACCCCAAGGATTCCCGCAACGCCCTCATCACCGACATCCAATTCGCGCCGAAAAACGCGCGCGGAATGGTGGAATACTCGGCCACGTTCTCGCTCTCGAAGCCGATTGACATGTCCAAAGCGAGCGGCATCCTCTTCTACAGCGTTCCCAATCGCGGCAGCGGCGTACCGTCGGCATCCCCCGAAGGCCATGTCAGCCTGGTGAGCGGCTGGCAGGGCGATCTGGCGCCGGCACAGGGTCGGCAAACCATTTCGGTGCCGATAGCCAGGAACCCGGACGGGTCCTCGATTACCGGACCGGTGATCGAACGGTTCATCGACATGGCTGCGGATTCGACAACGCTCGAAATCAACAGCGCACGCTACACGGCTTTGTATTACCAACGACCGGCCACCATGGACACCTCGAAGGCCTCGTTGGTGAAGCGGGCGTCGCAGGACGGACCGGCAATTCCCATCGCGTCCAAAGATTGGGCCTTCGCCGATTGCACCAAAACCGGTTTCCCCGGGACGCCCGACCCCACGAAAATCTGTGTCAAGCCCGGTTTCGACCCCGCCTATTCCTATGAACTGGTCTTCCAAGCGAAAGACCCGCTGGTGCTCGGAATCGGCTACGCGGCAACGCGCGACATCAACGCATTTTTCAGGCACGCCGAAAAGGACGACGCCGGTACCCCGAATCCGGTCGCCAAGCAAATCCGATGGGGCCTGTCCAAGGGAAGCTCCCAATCGGGCAATTTCATCCGCAGCTACATCCATCTTGGATTCAACCAGGACGAGGCTGGCCGTATCGTCTGGGAAGGGACAAATCCACAGATCGCGGCCCGGCAGCTGGTGCTGAACCTGCGCTTTTCCGTTCCGGGCGGCGCGGCTGGCAAGTACGAGCCCGGTAGCGAGGCCGTCCTGTGGTGGAGCGATTACGAGGACAAGGCGCGCAAACGTCCCGCCGCAGGCCTTTTGGACCGCTGCAAGGCATCGAATACGTGCCCGAAAATCGTGGAAACGTTCGGGTCCTTGGAGTTCTGGTATCTGAGGGAGTCCCCGAACCTGGTCGGCACGGATGCCAAGGCCGACATTCCACTCCCGGCCAATGTTCGGAGGTATTTCTTCCCCGGAACCAGCCACGGCGGGGGCCGTGGCGGATTTTCCACCAAGACGGCACCTCCTCCAGCGGGTTGCCTACTTCCGGCGAATCCAAATCCCGAGACCGAAACCACCAACGCCTTGCTGGCGGCACTGGCCGATTGGGTCACCAAGGGAGTTGAGCCGCCTCCGAGCAGCTATCCCCGCCTCGACCGCGGCGAATTGGTGCCCGACACCAATGCCGCGCTGGGCTGGCCGAAAATTCCCGGTACACCATCACCGGAAGGTTTGGTGAACAAGGTGGTCGACCACGATTTCGGCCCCAATGTCAAATACACCGATATTTCCGGCAT
>CAIYDY010000280.1 GCA_903925015.1 uncultured Acidobacteriia bacterium | reverse complement strand
TGCTGGCGACCGCCCGCAAGCCGGGCAAGGTGGTCCGCAACATCGGCGACGTGGATGCGGCGTTCGCCAAGGCCGCGAAAACTGTGGAAGCCGAGTACTACGCACCGTTGCTGGCGCATGCCACGATGGAGCCGCCGGTCGCTGTGGCCGAGTTCAAGGGAAATAAGGTGGAATGCTGGGTTCCGACCCAGAACCCGCAGGCAGTCCAGGATACCGTCGCGGGCGTGCTGGGCCTGAAGCCCGAGGACGTTATCTGTCATGTGACGCTGCTTGGAGGCGGTTTCGGCCGCAAGTCGAAGCCGGATTATGTGGCCGAGGCTGCGCTGTTGTCAAAGAAGTCGGGCGGGAAGCCGGTCAAAGTGGTGTGGTCCCGTGAGGACGACATCAAATTCGACTACTACCATTCGGTTTCCGGGATGTACCACAAGGCGGCTTTGGACGCCAACGGCAAGACGACGGCGTGGTTGCACCGGTCCGTGTTCCCGTCGATTTCGTCCATGAACGACGCCAGTTCCATGTACGGCTTCGACGTGGAGTACGGCATGGGCTTGAACGACATGCCGTGGGATCTGCCGAACCACCGGGCGGAGAACGGTCCGGCCAAGGCGCATGTGCGGATTGGCTGGCTACGGTCCGTGGCCAACATCTATCACGTGTTTTCGGGCTTGAGCTTCGCCGACGAGTTGGCGCATGCTGCGGGTCGGGATTCCCTGGAGTACCAGTTGGAGATGATCGGGCCGGGCAAGATCATCGACTTCAAGAGCCAGGGTGTGGCCAACTACTGGAACTACGGCGAGTCGTACGAGAAGTTCCCGTTCGATTCGAAGCGCTTGCGGCATGTGCTGGAAGTGGCTGGCGAGAAGTCGGGTTGGGGCAAGCGGAAGTCTGGCCACGGCTGGGGCCTGGGCATCGCGGCGGCGCGCAGTTTCACGTCGTATGTGGCGTCAGTGGTCGAGGTCGAAGTGGACAAGGCGGGTAAGATCCGCATTCCGAGGGCATGGCAGGTCGCCGATGTCGGGATGGTGATCAATCCCGAGCGTGTGCGGTCGCAGTTCGAGGGTGCGGCGGTCATGGGTACGGGGATTGCGCTGACCGGCGAAATCAGTCTGGCCGACGGTCGCGTGCAGCAGTCGAACTTCCACAATTACCAAGTGGCGCGGATGAACCAGGCCCCGATCCAGACTGATGTGCATTTGATTGAAAGCACGGCGCTGCCGGGGGGTGTGGGGGAACCGGGCGTGCCTCCGTTTGTTCCGGCGTTTGCGAATGCGATTTTCGCGGCGACAGGGAAGCGGGTGCGGGATTTGCCGTTCAGTAAGACGAAGTTGGTGTAGGGCGGGTGAGGGAGGGGGGCATCGGATGGTGCCCCCCACATACTAGTTTCCGATGATCTCTTCGTACATCGCCTTGACGGCCGCATCCCGAGCGATAACGAATCGGTCGGCAGCCACCAGGGAGTTGGTCTCTTCACTCCCAAGGAACGGTGCGATGAGTATTTCCAGTTGCTTGAATACTTTGTAGGTGTAATGGCAAAAGGGCTGAAATCCCGTCACTCAGGTTCAAAATAGCTCTCCCGGACCCAATGATGGTGGCGCAAGCGAAACTCCCAGCAATGCGACCACCTCCCGTAGGCGCTTGTCCGTCGCAACGAACACCTCAGCGTGCACCACCGACGCCGAGGCCGCATGGATCAAATCCAGACTTCGAATGAACACCGGTTTCTGTCGATCCCCAAATACGACAGCCGCCAACCTTTCGGCTTCCCGCGCACTGCCACGTCATGGGGAACGATCTGAATCCGCCCCGACTCGCAGTCCGAGTGAAACTTGCGAATTAGGATCGCCGCTGTCCCCGCATTCAGGTCTCCGATTGCCTCTTTCCGCCGCAGCCCAATTACAACCTCTGTCTTTGCAGTCAAGGACGTGATGATTGCCCCCGTCCCTTCAGCAGCCCGCCTTACGTAGTAAAGCGAATCCGGCTCAGGTGCGTACAACTTGATGAGTGCTGACGAGTCCCAATACTCCACGGCCTCAGACCCGGTCCTCACGCATTTCGGCAAGGATCTCCTCGGATGTCATGGTGGTTCGACCGGTGGAGCACATGTCATGTAGAGTGAGCAGTTCCTCCGCCCATCCAGTCATCGGGTTGGCTATCTGGTCGACGGTTTTCGGCCCACGAGTGTCCACGCCCAAAGGCGGGCATGCCGTGATGCGTGCGCGCACGCGACCCTGAAAACTGATTAAAATATCCTCGCCTTCGCCAGCACGGGCGACTAATTCCGGCAGTCGGGCAGTGCTTTCCCTAAGCGTTATCACCATGCACCTAATTCTAACTCCTTCGGGTCTGGCTGCAACTAACCGCTGCTGGCTTACTTCACGGCCAAACTCAACGCCTTCGAGCTGAACGTCCCGATCGAGACCACCACATCCTTCAATCCCGCGCCCACATTAGGCACCAGCACATTGATCTGGTACAGACCGACCGTCCCCGGCGTCAGACCGGTGAACAGCACCTGCGCGTTCTGGCCTCCGATCGTGACCGTCGGCAGGGTCGTCGTCACAGCGAGCGGGCTTGCCGGTGCGGGGTCACCGCTGGCTGGCTGGTTGTCCACAGGGCCCAGGCCGTTGCAGTACAGCTGGATGTAGTGCCCCTGCGGCGCGGGATTGGACGGTGTGATCGTCTGGAAATTCTCGTCGCGGGCAGCGGCGAAACTCGCGCCACCCGACTGCACGACGAACATCCCAGGCGAGTAGGTCGCCAGCGGCAGTGTATACAGCGTGCTGGTAGCCCCCGACATCGCCACCTTCATCTGGACATTGCGCTGACCCGCCAGCTCCCAAGGTACTTGGACGTTGATTTGGCCCGGTGTCACGAAATGGAGATGGCCCGGCGTGCTGATGCCGCCGGCGTCGAAGCTCACCCGCACGCCGCTCATCGAGAGCGGCAGGTTCGGTGTGGTCACCACTTGGGAAACAGGCGCCAGGTTGGACCCGAAGATAGCCACGTACGATCCCGGTGCCACCGATGTGCCCGGCTGGAATGTCGCAGCTTCCACCACTCCGTTCGCATTGATGGACGGTTTCGACTTCCCAGTAACGGTGAACGTGCTGGATAGCCCCCCCGCCGTTGCAAGGAACTGGTTGGCTCCCGGTTGCGCTCCCAGCGTGACATTCGCGCCCGCGAAACCATAGATGTCCGTCGAAATGTCCGAATTGCTCAACTGTCCGCCTCCGGAAAGGGCGGAGAACCGGACGGGGGCGTTGGGCACCGGGAGCCCGTAACGGTCCAGCAATTGAAGGATCACAACGCCCTGGGATGAGAACTGCCCCACCGTTCCGCTATCGCCGTCGCCGATCAGGGGAAGCAGGTTTGCGGGGACGGAATCGGTCACCAAGTAGAGGTATGGAATGCGGAAGGCCGTGGGTCCGCCCTGGACCACCACAAAGCCCTCGTAGCTACCGGCGCTGGGCTGGGTTCCGGCAAGAGTAAGGTTGACGGTGCTGGATTGACCCGGGGCAAGGATCAAGCTGGGCCTGTCGATGGCCGCCCTGGCACCGGTTTCCGGCGTCCGGGCCGTCACACTCAGGGTCAGATTGAGTACTGCTGTGCCGGTGTTGGTCAGCTGGATCGACTGGGAAAGGGGCAACTGCCCGCTTTTCAGGACTCCAAACGCCACACTCGCGGGAACTGCAACCAAAGTGCTGGAGACTGCGGCCCCCGCATTCGGCTTCCCGTTGCCAACCGCGACCACGGACGCGGGAGCCGCGTTCTCCGTCACATCCTGGGTGGCTGTATTCACAATTGCGGACTTGATCTGGGCGGGCGTGAACTTCGGATTCGCCTGCTTCACCAGCGCCGCCACGCCGGCCACAATGGGCGTGGAAAAGCTGGTGCCCTGCGAAATCAGAAATCCCGATGGCGAATAGAGCGCGCCGTTGGGGTCATAACTCTGGCCGGCGAGGTACAGATCGGTGCCGGGCGCGGTCACGTCGGGCTTGATGCCGCCGGACCCAAGCACCGGCCCCCGTGAACTGAAGGACGCGGTCTGGTTTCCCGTTACCGACTCGAACGCCACCAGACTGGTGCTCATGCTTGCGGTGGGCGGTGTTGCGCCGCTCTGCAGGAACGTGCGGATCTTCTGGCCGTCGTCATAGCCAACAAAAGTGGACGGGATGCCGCTTGAGCCGCCAACACCGGCCAGCACGAGCGAATTGTCTCCGACCGTGTTTGTGAAAATGACCCCGGCGGCACCCGCAGCCTGCGCATTCTGGACCTTCACTGCGAACGTACAGGTACCCCGGGCCACCAGAACGTAGCTGCCGCCGAGCGACCCCGGGGGCAGGGCACTGCAGGCTTGCCCGTCGCCGACTGCAGCGGCATCAGCCAACGGTGCGTTCAACTCGGACGAGGGTGCGGGACCGTTTCCAAGCAACGCCCGAATCGTCCCTAGGCCAGTCACGGTCAATCCGTTGGACCAGGAATGGCTGTTTGTGCTCGCGCCCACGGTGAGTGCGTCGGGGGAATCGCCAGGCGTGGACATGCTGCCGAGGGTGGGTTGGACGGTACTGCCGACCTGTCCCTCGTTGCCTGCCGCCGCCACCACCAGCATTCCGTTGGAAGCGGCTTTCCGGACCGCGTCGGCAAACGGGTCGCACGCCTGGCCCGCCGGATAGCCGCAAATCGCACCCGCATCGGTGGGGCCGGAAAAGGCCGGTGCGCCCAGCGAGAGGACGGCGATGTCCATGCCGTCGCTGAAGGCGTCCTCCAAGGCCGAGATGATCGCTTGGCCCGAGGTGGAATCATTTACACCGGGGGAGCCGAAGACTTTATAGCTGCCGAGATACGCCTTGGGCGCAACGCCCGTGATGGTGTCCGAGGGGCCGACCGCGGTGCCGCCCGCCGCCGCCATCGCAACCGCAGTGCCGTGGCCGATGTGGTCGCGCGGTGTGTAGTCGTCAGGGCGCGAATTCGCCGCCGGATTGGAGCCGCTACCGGCCGCCACGTAGGGCACGTAGCTGCGCGCCACGATCACCCGGCTGTTGGTGTACTTGGTGCAATCGAGGGCGAACAAGGGCATGGATGCCACGGAACAAGTTGGGAAATTCGCGGGAGCCGTGAGGCTGCTGTCCTGGAATGCCGGGTTTCCGGTGTCGATGCCGGAATCGATAATCCCGATCCTGACCCCCTTGCCCGCATTCGAGCCGCCGCCAAGCAGGCTCCAAGCTGCTGGCACGTTCACCAGTTGCACGGCGCGGTCGAGTGTGGGGCGGAAGTCGGGGTCGCGAACAATGTAGCGGACGCCGGGGACCTTCCGCAATTCGGCAAGATCTACCGGCTCCGCCGAGACAAACATGGCGTTGACGAGCCGGTGGGCCTCGCCGTGGACCGTGGCGCGCCGCGCCATCAATTGGGAGCGGTGCGTCGCGGTGGGCGTGGAATTCAGCACCACGATGTAGCGAACGGGTTCCGCCGCAGCTCTGGAGACTCCAAGCGAGATGGCGGCCATCAGGACTACCGACTGGAAAGTTTTCATTTAGAAGAAGTTTTAGAAGAAGACCCGGTACAAGGTTGCGGCGATCGCGTGTGCCACCATGCTGGTCTGAACGCTCTTGGATTCCCGCCATGCCAACCCGCAGCAAACGCCGAAGACCGTCGCCACAATCGCGAACCGCCAATTCGGAAATGCCCCGTGGAATGCCAGATGCGCCGAACCGAACACAATGGACGTGACGGCCAGCGCGACCCAACGGTTGCGTGTCCATTCCTCCAACCAGTTTTGGAGGAGGCCCCGGAAGATGAATTCCTCCGATACCGTCACCACCCAGAGGATGCCGAGGAATTGGGGAATCGCCGTCCAGAGTTTCGGATTGGCCTTCGGCGTCCACAGGCCGACCACGCGGAGCGCGATTAGCGACATAGCGGCCATGGGTACGGACCATTTCACCCCGTCCAGCCATTCGCGGCGGGTGGGAAGGAAGCGGAATTCCGCCGTGATGCCGCCCCGGCTGACGAAGAGCGCCGTGGCCGAAGCACGGATCAGCATCAGGTGTCCCAAAGTGGAGACGCCGAGTTTCGGGATCGGGCTGGGGTAGATGCGGTCGAAGATCTTCGAAAGCAGTATGGCCGCCACCAGCACCAGGTACAACAAGTCCGTAGCCCGGCCCGAAGGCAGCACGCGGAACCAGAACGACAGCAGCAAGACCAATCCGGCCAGAACCAACAAACAGTCGGGCCGGAACAGTCCCATGGGAACTGTATAAACGAGGTAGGGGAGAACACACGATGTCGCCAAGAGCCAAGGATTGACGATTCGCCGGGCGGGCAGCGACGCGGAAAGATAGAATGGGAATTCGACGAGAAAGGCGGCTGCGATTGGAAGCGCCGTCAGCGCCGGTATGCCTTTGAATTGCGCAAATACGAGCGCCGCAAGGCCCAATGCGACCCACCCCAAGCCCAATCCGACGGGAAATGCGACCCGTTTGGACTCGGGTATGTCTGGCATTGGCCTCATAATAGCATTCCTCGGAGTGCTTTTCGCCGTTTGCCCCCTATCTGTGTTCGCCGCCGACCCGCCTTCGAACTTGGCGAAGAAGGTTGCAGCGCGGGAGTCGGCCACCGCCGAGGAGCGCAGCCACTATTTCTATACGCAGTCGGTGCGGATGCAGGAGATGGACGGGCGCGGCCGGCAGGCTGGCGAGTATTCGGAAACCCGCGAGGTGATCTTTTCCCCGACCGGCGAGCGGACGGAAAAATTCGTCGGAGAGCCGCAATCACGGCTGCGGGATTTGGTGATGACGCCGGAGGATTTCGCCGACATCCGGGATATCCAGCCTTTCGTGATGACGTCGGAACAGCTTTGGAATTACGACGTGGACTACAAGGGCGAGGAGCCTGTCGATGGTGTCGGCCCTGCCGGTGAAATGTGCTGGGTGCTCCGCATCAGGCCGAAGCATCTGCTTTCCGGCCAGCGCCTGTTCGACGGCATGCTTTGGGTGCGCCAGGAGGACTTTTCGGTGGTGCGGAGCGAGGGCCAGGCCGTGCCGCAGATCGTGACCGGGAAGAAGGAAAACCTGTTTCCACGGTTTACCACCACGCGCAAGCTGGTGAACGGCTTTTGGTTTCCGACGGTGACCTCGGCGGACGATACTTTGTATTTCCGGGCCGGGCCGGTACGGGAGAAGTTGACGATCCGGTACAACAACTACCGGAAATTTGGCTCGGAAGCCACGATTACGTTCGAGAAGTAGATCGGCTCTTGCAACAATTGATCCTTCGCAAGGGCTCAGAGGTGTACCATCCTCTTTAGGAGGCTCTACATGGGATCGGTCGTAGCCATTTTCATTGCGCTTTTCGCGGGGATATTTGTAGCTGTCCTCTGTATTTTTCTTCCGTTCATGATGTCGGGAAAGCAATGGAGAGCAACGCAGGACAAGGCTCGCGCGCTACGTATGGCGGAGTACAGGATAAATGCACGGCTCCTGAGACTCAACATTTGATCGTTCCCACTCAGGTTCTAGCCCTGCGCCATGCGCTCCAGCACCGACCAGAAATCCGGGAACACCTGGTCCACCGCTTCGGCATCTTCCATTGTCGATGGCCCATCGGCGCGTAAAGCCGCAACTCCGCAGGCCATCGCGATCCCATGGTCCCCGAACGAATCGAATGCGGTGGGCTGGAATTTCTGCTTGCCCGGAATCCGCATTCCGTCCGGCGTCAACTCCAACTGAACACCCATGCGCGCGAAGTTTTCAGCCAAATTTCCCAGCCGCCCAGCCTCCGCCAGCCGCCATTCCGCAGCGTCCCGGACCACCAGCCCGCGCTCGGAAACCGCCCCCAGAACGGCAAGGGCGGGCATCTCCTCGGCAAGTTCCAAGGCCGTCACGCCGTCCATCACGCCGCCTTGGATCGGGGTTTGCTTGACTTCGATGTCGCCGACCAGTTCCCCGTTGACCGACTCGATCCGCATCACCCGGATGCGCGCGCCGATGGAGAATAGGAAATCCAGCAGGGTGGAGCGGGTCGGGTTGAGGCCAACGTTCCGGATTACCAGTTGCGAACCCGGCACCAGCAACGCAGCAACCAGAAAACAGGCGGCGAGCGAGAGATCGCACGGCACCACCAACTCCCGGCTTTCCAGTTTCGGACGGCCCTCCAACGTGATCACCCGACGCACGGATTTCACATCCCCACCCAGCGCGCGAATGGCGATTTCGGTGTGGTCGGGCAGCATGGATGGCTCCCGAACAACGGTCTGGCCTTCCGCGAAAAGTCCATGGAACAATTCCGCAGCCTTGGGAGTCCGGGGCAAGGGCAGGGAATGCAGCAGCGAATCGTCCAGTCCGCGGCCATGGATGGTGACCGTGGTGCCGTCCACCTCCATGCCGATGCCGAGTTCCCGCAGCTTCGCCAAAATTGCATGGGAATCCGAGCCCGTGGCGAAATTGGTGATCTTCGACGTACCCTCGGCGAGCGACACCACCAGCGCCAAGTTATGGGAAATGGATCTGTCACCCGGCAGCGCGACTGCGCCGGAAACCCGTTCGACGGGCTGGATTGTTTGTGTCAAATCCTATGGTAGCTACTCGCCGGATTTCAAATACGACCAGCCATCCTCTTCTTTCCGGACCACTTCGGCGACGCCCGAATCCACCTGTCCAGCGAACGGCAGTAGGTCCGCCGTCACCACTTTCCGCTTCCGCATCGAGTTTTGACAGGCCACCAGCTTCACGCCGCTGTCGTTGAGCGCCTTCAGCCGGTCCGCCGCCGGGGTTTTCGCCGTGACGATCAACTCCAAGCCCTTGCCGAAGCAGACCACTTCCACGTCCACAGGCTCCGGGGCGAAGGCCTTGCGCATGTTTTCGATGTTGCCCATCACCTGGTCCCAAGCCTCGGGGCCGGAATTGACTTCGAAAACCACGCGGTGGTGCTTGGCTTTGGCTGTAGTGGCCTGGGGGATGGCGGCCAGGGCCAGTGCCAGGGCGAGTCCGACTGCCGTTAGGAATGTTTTCTTCATTGGGGTTCTCCTGTTGGACTATTTCGCGAAGCGCTTGAAAAAGCTGTCATCGTTCCAATGCGGGCGTACAGGGTCGTCCGCCACGCGGCGCATCAGGCCGAAGATGATGCGGTCGAACTTTGCGGCGGATTCCTTGTCGACGGGCTGGTTCAGATCGTCGGCGGGTTTGTGGTAGATCGTCTTGACCCACTCCTGGCGAATTTTTTCCTCGGGCGAGCCGAATTCGTACCCGAACTTGAAGGCCAGGGCCGGGATGCCCTGCCGGATGAAGCTGTACTGGTCGCTGCGGATGAAACGGTTTTGTTCCGGTTCGCGGTCGGTCTGCACTTCCACGCCTTCCTCTTTGGCTGCCTCCTTGACCACCGCTCCGAGGGATGATTCGGCCAAGCCCTGCACTTCCAACACCTTGAGGGTGTAAAGTGGAAGAAACATATCAAGGTTGATGTCGGCCACGATCTGCTTCTGCGAGAGCGCCTTGCCCCCGACGCCCGTCGGATGGGCGGCGAAATAGTGTGAGCCAAGCTCGCCTTTCTCCTCCGCCGTCACCGCGACGAACAGTAGCGACCGCTTCGGCTTGACGCCGGATTCGTGGAACAGCCGGGCCACTTCCAGGACGCTTGCGACTCCCGAGGCGTTGTCCATCGCGCCGTTGTAGAGTGAATCGCCATTGATCGGCCGCCCGGTACCCAAGTGGTCCAAGT
>CAIYDY010000279.1 GCA_903925015.1 uncultured Acidobacteriia bacterium | reverse complement strand
ATACGCCGGAAGGTGTGAGAATCGGGCTATGTGGGTTTACTCGCGTTTTCCGGGCGACACGAATAGGACGCTCATGCGGATCCAGCATGACCTTTACGGAGGGATGGTGTCGGCGATTTTCCGGGCGGCACGGACCCGATATTTGGAGGCGTGCGGGCTGGTGGAGGTGGAAACGGAGTTGTCTGGACCGGCTCGGGAAATGACGGGGTTCGACCACCGGACGCTTCAAGATACCCACGACACGATTGCGGCATGGTTCCGGTTTGCGCGGGATGACGGGGGCCAAATGCGACTTGGGGAATTGGATCAGGACTATGAGACCCGGCTGGCGACAGAGTGGAATGAATTCCTGCTTGCGGAAGTGGCGGCACTCGCCCGGATCGATGAGTTCGCGCGAGCCGTGCTTATGGCGACCGTGTTCGCCAATCGCGAGCGCGGCTATGCTGCGGAGAAGGAATTGCGGGAGATCTTGCGGGGGCAGTATCACGGACTAACTGGGTGATTTGGGTGGGTGATGGGGGGGGCGGGCTTTGCGGTTACGGCTGGCTGAAAGCCCGCCGCTGGCAAGATTGCCAGCCCCACGCGAGGCAGTTGGAGGGAAGGCGGTCACGGGAATTTTTGCTTTTGGATTCATGGGTTTGGGGGCTTTTTGGGGTGGGATTGCTTGACGGTTGTGTTACTTGGAGTTGTGGTCGAAAATCTTTTCAGGAATAGCGGACGACCGGACCGCGAACCAGTTCCTCCCTTACCCGATGCCGTGCCCCGCGCGGCCCGTCCCCTTTGGATGGCAACTGGTGCGGGAGGGTCGGGCGGGCCGCCGGTCCAAATGGACGGCGGGGAGGGGGTGGCGGGGGGCGTGGTTTTGCCTGCGGAGAACGGGGTGGTGGCGTTTGCGCGGGAACGGCTCGGGATTGAGCCGGATGCGAAACAGTGCGCGTTTCTGGCGTCGGAGGCCAAGGAGGGGATTTTGAATTGTTCGCGGCAATGGGGGAAGTCGACGATGGCGGCGGTGAAGGCTGTGCATCGGGCGATGACGCGGCCGGGAAGCCTTGTGGTGGTGGCCAGTCCGACGGAGGCGCAGAGCGCCGAAATGGTGATGAAGGCGCGGGGGATGTGCCGGGACATGAATGTGCGGGTGAAGGGCGACGGGACGGGGCGGCCGTCGGTGGTGCTGAAGAACGGGTCGAGGATTTTGGGATTGCCGGGCAAGGAGGCGTCAACACGGGGGCCGTCGTCGGTTTCGATGCTGATTTTGGACGAGGCGTCGCGGATGGAGGACAGTTTGTATCTGGCGCTGCTGCCGACGCTGGCGGTGGGCGAGGGGGAGTTGTGGCTGTTGAGTACACCTTGCGGGCGGCGGGGGTTCTTTTACGAGGCTTGGGCTCTGGGCGGGGAGGAGTGGGAGCGGCATTGGGTTCCGGCGACGGAATGCCCGAGGATTTCGGCGGCCTTTCTGGAGAAGCAACGGAGGAAGATGCCTCCGCAATGGTTCCAGCAGGAGTTCATGGGCGAGTTTGTGGACAACGGGACCGAGGTGTTCGACCGGGGTCTGGTGGAGGCGGCATTCCGGGAGGATGTGGCGGATTTGGGGGTCGGGGTGCGGTATGGGTTTTGAGGGGGGAGGGCTGTGCCAAGTGGAGTCAGGTGAGTGAAGAACGCGGGAGGAGAGCGGGATGTTTTACGTGGGCGTGGATTTGGGGAAGAGGCGGGACCATTCGGCGATTGCGGTGGTGGAGAAGGTGCTCGAATACTCGCCGTATGCGAGTCCGACCATGTCGTCGATGGATGTGCGGCTGCTGGAGCGGGTTCCGCTGGGGACGCCGTTTCCGGTGGTGGTGAATTCGGTGCGGGAGCTGGTGCGGAGCGATGCGCTGCGGGGCAGGTGCGCGGTGGCAGTGGATGCGACGGGAATGGGCGGGCCGGTGGTGGATATGTTGAAGCGGGCGCAACTGGGGTGCGAGTTGACGGCGGTGACGATCACGGGGGGAGACAGGCAGACGGGGGGAGGGTCGGAGTACGGGATTCCGAAGCGGGACTTGATTGCGGGGGTGCAGGTGCTGCTGGAGTTGGGGCAGTTGCGGGTTGCGCGGAAACTGCCGAACGCGGGGGCTCTGATGCGGGAGTTGCTGGATGTGCGGCTGACGAAGCGGCCGTCTGGAAAGGCGAGGATCGGGGCGGACGGGTGCGGGGAGCATGACGACTTGGTGATCGCGGTGGGGCTGGCGTGCTGGCGGGGTGGTCGGCGGGAGAACAGCTTCGGGACGCACAGGATTGTTTGAGGAAAAGGGGAGGAGAAAGCAATGGTGGACGTGTATTTTCCGAAGGGTCGGGGGGAGCTGCGGATGCCGCGGAGTTCGAGGTTTGAGCGGGATGGATTGGGGATTCGGTACGAGGGCGAGGTACTGAACGGGGAGCAGAGTGTGCAGGAGCGTCGACGCGCGGATGAATTGGCGGCGGCGCGGCGGATTTTCGAGGTTGGGGATGGGGTGGAGGGATGCGATCCGGTGCTGCGGTTCCATTATAGGTTGTGAGGAATGGGTGGTTATGGCGGGCTGAAAGCCCGCCATACAAGGTAAGGGGCTAGTGCTGGATCTGCAGTTGGGTTCCTGTTTGGGTGGATTGCCCTTTGTAGGTGGCACGGATTGGCTGGTCGCCGTCCGGGGTTCCGGGTGGGACGACGATGTTGAATTGGAAGAGTCCCGGGGAGGTCAGACCAGCGTACTGGACGGCTGCGTTCAGGCCCCCGATGGTGAAGACCGGTGGCTGCGCCAACGCTCCCGACTGGGTGACGGGTCCGAAGCCGTTGCCGTAGAGAACGACAACCTCGCCGGGCTTGGCCGGTGCGGCGGAAGTGATCAGCGAGCCATCCGCGTGGGTCGCGGCCGGATAGGATCCTCCCTGAACCATAAAGAAGGACGGCTGGATCGGTTGCGCGGGCACGGTCATTGGATTTCCGGCGACTCCGTTCACCGTCACACGGAGGGAGGCGGGACCGGCAAGGGCATCGGGCGGCGTCAGGATATTGATCTGGGTCGGACTGATGTAGTAGACGTAGGCAGCCTTTCCATTGACCGTGACGCTGACGTTGTCCAGTTGGGTGGGGAGCTGCTTGTTGACGAAGTCCGAGGTTTTCCAAGTCCGGGTGGTGGTGGCGAGGCCGGAGCCGTCGATCTCGACCCACATGTTGGGGGCGATTCCGATGGTCTGGCCGGCGGCGTCGGCGATGCGGGTGAGGGCGGGGACGACGGGTGTAGCGGATGGGGCCGGGATGGTGTAGGAGTCTGCGACCATGGCGTTCTTCACGCCGCCCTGGGTTTCGGTTGGGAGCCAGGTTTCGATGTACTGGACGGTTGCGGCGGAGGGCGTGACCTGGACACGGATGTAGCCCCTGCCGCCGAGCATGGTGCCCTGGACATAGCCGTAGTCGGTGGCTCGGGTTCCCAGATTGCCGTTGGTGGCGCTGGGCTGGGGAACTTCCTGGTAATGGATGCCGTCGAGTTGCTGGTGGGCGTAGAGATGGTCATGGCCATGGAAGTAGGCCGTGACGTGGTTGGCGACGAGCAACTGGTGGATGGGCATTGGCAAATTGGGGCGGTAGGTGCTGAAACCCCAGGTTCCATCGAGGTTGTAGCCGCCCCATTCCAGATACTGGGCCGCTTCGACGCCGCCGCGCATGGGTCCTTGTGCGACGCCATTGGCGACGGGATCGACGCCGCCGACCATGTTGTGGGAGAAGACGAATTTGTAGGTGGCGGTACTTTTCTCCAGCGTCTGCTTCAGCCAGTTGTACTGTGCGGAACCGAGTGTTAGGGACCAATAACCGGCGTTTTTCTGGCAGCAGTCCTTGCCGTTGCCTGCTTGGGTGCTGTTGGTGTCGGTGGTCTGGTTCCAGAAGGGGTCGAGAACGATGAATAGGGCGTCGCCCCACTCCCAAGAATAGTAGCTTCGGCGTGGTCCGATTCCGCAGGAGGTGGCGTTGGAGGCGCAGACCTGTCCATCGAAGTCGTAGGACTGGGTGTCGCCCGAAAAGAAGCTGTCGGGGGAGGGGGTTGGGAAGTATTGGTTGCGGTATTGGGAGTCCCAGACAGCCATATTGGCGGCCGTTCCGTTCAGATTGGAGCCCCATTCGGCCT
>CAIYDY010000278.1 GCA_903925015.1 uncultured Acidobacteriia bacterium | reverse complement strand
GGCCACAAAATCCTTCAAGGTACCTGCCTTGTACATCTTCCAGTAATCGCCCCACTTCATGCCGCCCTCGGATTCATTGATGTCGATGGCGGATTGCGTCTTCGGATCCCACTTTGCGGGGAGGCAGAATTCGCCGTAGATGCGGAGGCTGGGGGTCTTCGGGCCCTGCCAGAAGAAGCCTGTCGGGGCAACGGTGAGGGAATCGGCCATGTTCCAGGCGTAACCGCGGGGGGACGCCGCGAAGGCGCGTTCCGTATAGTCACTGACGAACGATTGCATCAGCCACGGGTGACCGTCGAAGCTGATCGCGCCGCCGGTGTGGAAGTTGTCGAGAATCACATAGCGCTCGGCAAGGGCGTGGTGGTTCGGGGTGACATCGCGACCGAACATGGTGAGAGAGGGATCCCCATTCGCCTGCTTGAGATCGCCAAAGACTTGGTCGTAGGTGCGGTTTTCCTTCACGATCAGGACCACATGCTGGATGCCCAGCGATTGCAGGTTGGCCACTCCGCCGGCTGGCTCATACTTCGGGGAATTCGACGCGACCACCTCCCGGGTGGCTGCTGCGAGGCGTCCGCTGTCCAAAGCTGGAATCTGTTCCAGCGACCCTTGGTACGCGGTGGAAATGAACGCGCCACGTCCGTTGGCCGTGTTGCCGACACCCTTCAAATTGACGACGCGCAGGGAGCCATCGTCCATCGGGGTGACCGAGGACGGGAACCAACCTGTGGGAATCGAACCTGCCACCGACCACTTGCCCGCCACCTGCGTAACGACGCTGATTGCGTTCGTTCCGGCGCATGCGACGAAAATAGACTTGGCGTCGCGCGAGAAAGCGACCGCGATGGGCTGGCTGCCGATCACTCCGGCGGGATAGGCGGGGATCTTCACTTCCAACGTCTTGAGGGTATCCGTTGCGATGAGGGAAATGCTATCGGAGTGGCCATTTGCAACGAGGAGCTCGGATTCATCCGGGCTCAGCGCGAGTTGCGACGGGGCCAATCCAACCGGGATCTCCTTGGCATCGAAGGTCGTGGTGTCGATGACGCTCAGGGTGCCGGAGACGGACGAGCCGGTCTTGGGATCGGTCAGAACCTCGGTGCCGCTCGACGGGGCCGTCGTTTCGGAACCCTTGGGGCGGCGGCCGCCACGGTTGCTGACAAACACGCGGTGCTTTTTCTCTGAATACACAACGCCGAAGGGCATCACGCCCACTTCGATTTCCCGAATCAGCTTCCGCGAATCCGCCTCAAAAACCGCCACCGTATTGGAGCGGCTCATGGCGACCCACGCAAACTTGCCGTCCGCCGAGAACGCGATGCCCGTGGGGACGGCATGCTTGCCGAGTGCGATTTCCTCGCTCTTGCCGGGAACGCCGACGGGCGACACAAGGGTCACCAACAGAAAGTCATTGCCGCTGCGCGACGTTTCGGTGCTCCAGAGTTCCGGAGTGCCGGGACGGAACGCCACGCCTGTATAGGAGGTGGACTTGCTGGTTGCCGTGCCCGTGGGAGTGCCGGTTGAGGCATTGAAGATATCGATGCCGCGTGTGTTCAAAACAGCAAGAAGGGTGCGGTCGGGGCTGAGCGCCGCGTCGACAGGACGCCCCTTGATGACCGACTGCTCCCCCCATGGTTGGAGAAGCTGGTTGGTCGGCAGCACGTAGAATCCGGCGGGTTGTTTGCCGATGTGGACGTCGGACTTCAGTACCGGAAAGATGGTGGTGACTGCGGCGAAACCGGCGAGCGAAACAGCGGCGAGAACGGCAATTTTGAGGCGCACCAGACTAGCGTCTCAAATTTTTTGCCCGGAGTGCGGGTCGTCATGAATAATTCATCAACTCGTCGCCGATTTGAGACTGAGGGTGGCTATGGCGGCGACTACGCACGGCCATTCCTTCGAGCGCGGGTCGATCACCTCGAAATGGCACGCGCCGGGGAGTGGCGTCAGTGTGGAATTCGTGGACGCATCGGCAAACCGGCGGCTGATTTCGAACGGCACCACATCGTCGAGGGTGCCGTGGACGAGAATCTGCGGAACCAGTATCGGCTGGAGCGGCGGCGGGGTGGTTCCCCCGAGAAACTGCTCCACAACACCGTCGCCGAGTCGCAGTTTTCGGGCATACTCCAAGTCGGCTACGGGAGCCAAGGCAACAACACCCGCAAGCGGAATGCGACCGCGCGATGCAAGCCACAAGGCCAAGTAGCCGCCCGCGGAATGTCCAACCGCGACGACGCGGAAGAGGTCCATGTCCGGCATTGCTGCCAGAAATCCTGCACCGGCCTCAATGTCGGCAGTGGTTCCGGTATGGCCACCGCCGGGCTGGCCGATTCTACGGTATTCCAGGCTCCATACGGCATAACCGGCGTCTGCCAATGCCTGGCACGCATGCGCGGCGTGGTCGAGGGTGTACTTTTCGCGCCAGAAGCCACCGTGGATGAAGATCACCACGGGATGCGGGCCGGGAACTGCGGGGAGCCTCAATTCGCCGAACTGGTTGGGGTCGTTGCCATAGGGAATCCGAGTACCACCGGGTGGCGGCGCGAGTTCAAGAATGTCCTGCATCGACAATCTCCCGGATCGCTAGAACCGTGTGTGCGATCTCGTCGTCGGTCGTATAAAAATGCGGCGCGATGCGGATGCCTGCCGCGGGGCGGTAGTCGACCAGAATCTCCCGCTTCGCCAGCTCCTTCGTGACCGCTTTTCCCTCGGGCACATCCAGAATTACGACCCCGCCGCGCTGGGAGGGGTTGCGTGGCGTCCTCACGGGGAAGCCGGACTCGATGGCAAGGTCCATCAGGTAGCTGGTTTGGCGGACGGACTTGGCGCGAATCGCCTCCACACCAATCTCATTGATGATTTCGTAGCCCGATTTCGCCGCATAGAGCGCGGGCACGCCGGGGGTGCCATTCAGGAACCGGAACGCGTCCGGAGCGTAGTCGATCGGGCCGGCCTCGAATCCGAACGGCTCGCGGTGCGCCATCCAGCCTGTGGCCGCGGGTTCCAATTGGGGCCAGAGATCGCGGCGAACATAGAGGTAACCGGCTCCGGGACCGCCACACAGCCATTTCACCGAGCCACCGGTGGCGAAATCGACGCCGAGGGCACGGACGTCCACCGGCAGAATTCCCGCCGATTGGTACAAATCCGCCACAACCATGGCTCCCACTTCATGGGCGCGCCGGGTGATGGCTTCCAGATCCTGGACCCAGGAGCTACGGAAAGCCACGTGCGAGACGGATACCAGGCGCGTACGCTCGTCGATCGCGGCGAGCATGGCCTCTGTCGGGAGCGTCATCCCGTCCGCCGACGCAACCGTTACCACCTCGGCCCCCTGCTTTTCCAAACGGTGGTAGATGTAGTCGTTGGAAGGAAAGTTCAGGCCATCGGTGACGAGCCGGTTGCGCGGTCCGCTCCAATCGAGGCAGGAAGTCACGATCCACTGGCAGATGGAAACATTCTGCTGCATCACGACTTCGCCCTCGCCGGCACCGATGATGGAACCGATCAGATTGCCTACGGTAACCGGCATAACCCACCAGCCCTCCTCCCAGGCACGGATGCCGCGGGTCGCCCAGGTATCGGCGTATTCCTGCATGGAATCAGCGGCGCGTCGGGGCATCGCGCCCAGCGAGTGGCTGATCATGTACGTGGTGTGGGCGAGGATCGGAAATTCCTTGCGCCAGTTGAGTAGGGAGTCCATGGGAGTCAAGACCGGAAACGCAGCCGCCATACAACCGTGAGAACAGCTAGAAAAGGGATTCCGTAGGCGAGCGTCATCCGAAATTCGGGGGTGAGGGCGGTGGTGAGCAGAATCGCCAGCATCAGACCCGCTCCCAACAGTGTTGCGTAGGGAAAGCCCCACATGCGGAATGCCGGGCGGGGACCCCTGTAGGTGCGGCGGAAGAACAAATGGGTGACGAAGATCATCATCCAAGTGAAGATTGCGCCGAACATCGAAACGGCCATCATCACCGTGAACGAGGTGGCCGGAGCCAAGGCGTTCACCAAGCCCGCGAGTCCGATCCCACCTGTGGAGACCATCAACGCCGCGACGGGCGTCCCGCTCGAATTCAGGACCCCGAGGCGGCGCGGGGCTTGTCCGGCTCGGGCGAGGCTGAACATCATCCGGGTGGAAATATACAGCTGGCTGTTCATTGCCGAGAGCGCAGCGGCCAGGATCACGAAGTTGACGATATCGGCCGCGAACGGGATGTGGGTGCGGGCCATCACCGTGACAAAGGGACTATCGCCCTTTCCGGCAGTCGTCCACGGAGCCATGCCAACGATGAGGGCCAGTGTGAGCAGGTAGAAGACAGCCAAGCGCGCCACACAGGACCGGAATGCGCTTGTGATTGCCCGCTGTGGATCCGTGGCCTCGCCCGCCGCAACCGCAATCATCTCAATACTCAGGTAGCTGAAGATGGAGACGATCACTGCCACCCACATGCCCCATGCGCCCCTGGGAAAAAAGCCTCCGTGGGCGGTGTAATTTGCGGGGCCGATCCCAAAAACGGTGACTCCGCCGAGGATGAGGAAAAGCACAATCGCCGATACCTTCAGGGCGGCGAAGGCGTACTCGACCGCACCGAAAAAGCCCACGCCCAGCGCGTTCACACCCACCAGCAGACCCGAAAATCCCAAAATCCAGATCCAACCGGGTACGCCGGGGAACCAGCGGGCCATGTAAACCGCGATGGCCGTCACCTCGGTGCCCACCGCCAGCACGATTGCCGACCAATAGGCGTACCGCACCAGGAATCCAGCCAACGGGCTCACATAGTGCTCCGCCCACGTGCCGAACGAGCCCGTGGTGGGGTGTGCAACCGTCATTTCGGCCAAACAACCCATCAGCAGCAGCGCGATAAAGGCTCCGATGGCGTAGCTGACGACTACTGAGGGGCCAGCCAGTCCGATGGCGAAGCCGCTGCCCAGGAACAGTCCGGTGCCAATCGCGCCGCCGATGGCGATCATGGTGAGCTGCGATGCGGACAGGTCCCTGCGGAGACCCTGTTCGCGATCGGCAACCTTGTCGAACGCGGATTCCATGGGTCGCCCTCCTAGGTCCATTTCGTTGGTCCTTGGCGCAGCAGTGCGTAGGCCTCTTCGGCTGTCACTGGAAGGGACATCAGATAGCCTTGGGCGGCGTCAAAGCCAATGCCACGCAGGATGAGCAGTTGTCCAACCGTCTCAACACCTTCCGCAACCACTCGCAGATGGAGTGTCCGGGCGAGCTGGACCATACCTTCCACCAATGGAACACTGGTGGCCTTGCTTTCCAAGTCGTTGACAAAGAGCCGGTCAATTTTCACGGCGTCAACCGGCAGTTGGTGCAGGAACTGCATGGACGAGTAACCGGTGCCGAAGTCATCCAGAGCGATCTGGATACCCCGCCTGCGGATGCGTGCCAGGAGTCCGGCAGAAGCACCGGCATCCCTGAGCAGGGCGGTTTCGGTGAGTTCCAACTCCAGCTTGCCGGGGTCAACCCCGGTGTCGCGGAGGGTTTCCGAAACGCTAGTCTCGAAGTCGACCGAGATCAATTGAACCACTGATACGTTGACCGCGATACGCAAGTGCGGGAAGCCTGCTTCGTGCCACTCCTTCAACTGACGGCAGGCTTCGCGCAAAACCCACCGTCCGATATCAACAATCAGGCCGGACTCTTCGGCGATTGGGACGAACTCCCCCGGGGAGATTTCCTTTTCGGCCCCCACCAGGCGCAGGAGTGCTTCGAAACCGGTGAGTCCGCCATCCACCGAATACTGCGGCTGGTACCGTAGCCGGAAGCCGCCGCTTTCGAGCGCGGCACGCAGCCGGTCCTCAATATTTTGGGGTCTGGAAGCCGCCTCCATCATGCCTTTCACGAAAGGTTGGACTTGGTTCTTGCCCGAATCCTTGGCGCGGTACATGGCTGCGTCGGCCGCCGCCATCAATGTCGAGGCATCCGGCGCATCCGCCGGGAAGACGGCAATGCCCACGCTCATGGTGGCGAAGATATTCTTATCCTCGATGACGATGGGTGCCTCTAGGCCCCGCATCAAGTCCCACCCCCGCACTTCCGCTTCACGCTTGTCACGAAGGCCCGGAATCAGAACGATGAATTCATCCCCACCGATGCGGGCGATCATTTCGTCCTGCAGAAGGCCGGAGCGGAGCCGTTCGGCAACCTGCTTAAGAAACATGTCGCCGACGCGATGTCCCCAAGTGTCGTTGATGCGCTTGAAGCGGTCCAAGTCGATAAACAGCACAGCGACATTGGTGCTGGACATGCCAGCGGAAATCAATTCGCGGTTCAGCCGTTCGCCGAACAGCAGCCGGTTGGGGAGACCGGTGAGCACATCATGCCGGTACTGGTGGGAAAGTTCGCGGGTCCGTTCAGCAACCGCAGTTTCCAGTGCATGCCTGAGCGCGAACTCGTGCTTGGTGCGACGTTGCAGCAGGACCCCGCCCAAAACCAGCATTGACACCAGACTCCCGCCCATGAACCACCAGGTGCGCCACCATGGGGCATTCACCTTGAAATCCAGAGAAGCCGGAACATCGCTCCACTCGCCGCCAGCGTCGCGGGCCTCCACCTCCAGTCGATAGTTGTTGGCTGGAAGTGCCGGAAACTGGAGTTCGCGGTCCGATGTCTCACGCCACGTGTTGACCAGCGGCTTGAGTTGGTAGCGGAATTCCAAGTCCCGGTCATGCCCGAAACGGAGAGCAGTAAAGCGGACTACCAGAGTGTCGGAAGTGTATTCGAGGGTCGCCTTCTTGGCTGGATCCAATTCAGTCTTGCCGAGTGTTGCGGAAGTCAGAATCGCGCGCGGGGGTTCGGGTGCCGTGGTTTTTGGCTTCGCCATGAATCTGGACAAGCCGCCGCTGGTGCCGATCCAAATATGGCCGTCGGCATCCGCGGCGAATCCATGGAGGTCGCAATCATCCCAGACGAGACCGTCGCGGTGGTCGTAGCGGTCCCATCGGGTGCCATCCGCGGAGAGAACTTGGACGCCGAAATTACTGCCCGCCCACAAGCGCCCCTGGTGGTCGAAGTTTAGGAAATAGGTGATGTTGGAAACGGGGCCGGGTAGGGTCGGCATGTGCTTGATGACCGGGGTCCCGGTTGGGCCCCACTCCAGCCGTGTGATCGTACCAGTGAGACGGTAACCGATCCATACACCTCCGGTCTTGTCGGGCGCAATGGAAAGCACGGAATTACTGCGCAGACCATCCTTTTCGGTAAAACGCCGCCAGTTCTGACCGGACCGCCACCAGAGGCCGTCGCTGGTTCCAGCCCAGATATCGCCGTTCGGCGCTTCCTCCAAAGCCCATGTGCGGGTTTTTGGAACTGCTGCCACCCGATGGAAGGCCTTGGCGCCCTTCTCCAGCGTGAAGATGCCTGCTTCCGTCCCGACCCAAACGCCATCGGCGCTATCCACCAGCACGGCGTAGGCCAGTTTCCCGTCCAAGCCCTGCTGCGGTCCGTACCAAGTGAGTGCACCGCCTTTGGGGTTGAACAGGGCAACTGCCTTGCCGTCGGTTCCCAGCCACAACTTGCCGTCGCGCTGCGGGCGCACCGCGTGGATGGGAATCCGTTCAACCGCCTTCTGGAGTTGCCACGTCCACTCGGTTCCCTTCCGGTTGCCGTGGAAGAGGCCGCTCTCGGTGCCAACCCAAGCCTCGCCGTTCTCGCGGGGCGCAATCTCGTAGACGGTTTCGCCGGTCAGGCCGCTTTGGGCTGTGTAGCTTTCCCACTCGTTGTAGCCCATCCACTTGGCCAAGCCACGGCCAGCCAAGCCGAGCCAGACGGAGCCCTCATTGTCCTGGAGAACGGAGTACACCGGCGGCAGGAGACCCGAAGTGCGTCCGATCATGCGGAACTCGCCATTTTCCCGGATCGCTAGGCCGTCGGTGGTCGGAACCAGCAGTTTGCCGTCGGAATCCAAGCCGAAAGTGCCGGTGCCGACCGGCGGCAGGGGGGGCGTCGGTTCCTCAAACTTGGCGCTGCGGGCCATCAGGCCCAGAAGTCGCCGGTTTTGCTGGACCCAAAGATTGCCCTCGCGGTCGCGAATCATCGCCGACACACCGAGTTTTTTCAGGCCGGTCCGGGCACCCACGTCCTCGGTCTGCCATTGGCGGGAACCGCTTGGCGTGCTCTTGCAAAGGGAACCCCCGCAGCCCCACCAAATGGAGCCTTGGTCCACCAAGATGGAGCGTGCATCGGGACGGGCGGCATCGGGGGATTGCGGCCCCGGTTGCAGCAACAGTTTCCCATCGGGACCGACTATGGCTCCAAGCAGTCCGGCGTCGGTTGCAATCCACGTGGTGTCCCCGTTGCGGGCGATGCCCGCGTATCCATACACCCGCTTGGCACCCGGCATCGGAACTGCTTCGAACCTGTCCCCGCGGAGTCGGAACAGTCCAGACTGGTTGCCCACCAGCATCGCGCCGTCCGGCCCTTCGCCCATTGAGGCTGACACGTTCGGGGTCAAACCCCTGTCGGCTCCGTACTGCCGGAAACGCACTCCCTCGTAACGGAATACGCCGTTTTCGGTGCCGAGCCAGATAAAGCCCGTACGGTCCTGGTAGAGCGTTTTTACGCCCAGATTCGTCAGTCCCTGTTCGACTCCGAAATACTGGAAGGCGTATTGCTGCGCCTGAGCGGAGGCAACGCAGAACAGCGGCATCGCGCGCAGAATGATGGTCGCTGCGAGCCCCTTCCTCGCGCAATCCAGAAACTTTATGAAGAACCGCAAATTCGCCTCTCCCAATATTAACAGCGAAATTGGGGATTGCGCCTTTGAATTCGCGCGGGGCTATTTCAGGAACTCGTTGACAGTGAGCGCCTTGGGGGTCATGCGGGCCTTGGCGATCGCACCTTTGAAATAGTTGACTTTCGTGTAGCGCACGCCCAGGGAGGTGCCGCCGGGCTTTTGTGGCAAGAGCAGAACCTCGCCCCGGCCCTGGAGCACGCCGTCCACATAATTGCGGAGCTCCTTGCCGTCATAAACAGCTTCCGCCCAATGCCACGCGTCCATGGAATGCAGCTTGGCTCGGTCCATGAGTGCCAAGCCGGTTCCGCCCATCGCGTAGCTGTCCAAGCACCATTGTTTCGCGTTTTCGGGGCCCAGCACGCGGATTTCAAATAGCATGCGGTTCTGGGTGCCGGTTTCCTGGAAGTGGAAGAATCGTTGTTCCTCGGCACCACCGGAATCGGGTCGGAAGAGCACTTCCCAAGTCCACGTCTCCGCACCGGCCAGAGGGTGAACGTCCAGGAACAGCGCGTCGTCCACCCCGTTGAACAGCACCGCCTTGCCTTTGGGCGTATCGATGACCTTGGGGTGGCCCAGAACGGTGGTGGCGTTGCCGCCGATTCGTTCTGTACTGTCGATGTTCCAAATGGTGGCGGCAGGGTCCGACGCCGACAGCAGAGCGATAAATGCCAGGGGGAGAGCAAGGTGGACAGCCTTCATACTATTTCCCCTTTGGCTGTGGTTTCTCATGCAGTTCCAGCATCAGGCCCGAGATGTCTTCAAACCGAAGAGTTAGATCCGTGCGTGCCGCGGCCATTTCCTCCGGTACCTCGAACTGGATTGCAACCATGCGGTCGACCACGGAATGACCGTTGACCTGATCCCGTGCCTTCAGCGGCGGGTTGTACTGCTCGCCGAGTTCCGGGTAGTTCCGGAAGATCTTCTCCACATCGGGAGCCGAAATCAGCCGCCCGTCGCCCGGACCTCCTCCCGGAACTGTCATCGAGGTTTCAATGTTGCGGATGGTCATCGCGACATCGGCGTCGTTGCGGATCTTGAAATCCACCACGACGATGGTGGACCGCTCATCCGTTTTCAGCGTTCGGACCTTGCCGATCTTTCCCGTCGGGTCCAAGTGGTTGCCTTTGGAATCCAAAACACCCCACCACACCCCGAGCGCAAGCAGGGCAATGCCGACGCCGAAGCCGATTGCAAACCTTTGGTTCATCGAATAGCCTAAAGCTGGCCGACCATGTGCATGATGTTCTTCATCGAGAGGTGCGCCTTCTCGATCAGCGTGCCGTCGAAGATGTGCGTTTCCAGTCCGATGTGGCCCTTGTAGCCGTCCTTTTCCATCTGTTTGAGGATGGAGAGCCAGTCGATTTTTTCCGGGCTATCGTCGAGCAAGCCCTTGCCCTTGAACTGCGCGTTCAGCATGCGGTCCTTGGGTAGGACGGAGAAGCCGTCGGGCCAGGGGATCTCCTTCAGCGGCAGCGCGTTTTGCGGGTCCCAGTTGAACCCGATCCATTTCGACGGCAGCAGCGCCATGATCTCCTTGGTTTCCACCGAGGTGCCGATGTTCTGCGAGTTCTCGTTCTCGATCAGCAGCTTGACCTTGGCCTTTTCGGCGATGGGGGTGAGCTCCTCCATGGTCTGCACGATCAGCTTGTAGGTGGTCTCGGGATGTTCCACGCGCGTGCCGGTGAAGACGCGGAGTTTGTCGACACCCAGGATGTTGGCGGCGTTGACGGCGGTGGTGACATCGTCCTTGCGCTTGTCCCAGCGGGCTTGTTCGGCTGCCAGGCGCTTGGTGCGCTGCTCCGGCGTTTCCTTGCGGGCGCGGGCCGGTTCCGTACCGGGCCAGGTGAACTTCAGCAATCCGGTGTTCAGGAACGAAACTTTCAGCTTTTCAGCGGCCAGTTGGGCGGCGTAGCGCTTCAGCTCGGGCTCGCTGAGGAATGCGAATTCCTTCTTTAGCTCCGGCACGTTGCGCAGCTCCACCCACTGGAGACCGTACTGGTGCGCGAAGGCGATGGCGTCCGCCTGCGTGAGCCCGATTTCATCCGTGATCGCGCTGATGTTCGCCTTGGTGATGCGGGAACGCGCCGCTTGGACCGGCGCAGCCCCTGCGCCCAACATTGCGGCGGTACCGGCGGCGGTCCGCGCCAGCATTTCCCGCCTTGTGATTCCGCTGGAAGTCATGAAAGACATCATATCGCTTTCGAAGTCCGTGGCGGCCCTGAGATCATGGGGATTCATGGAATCGACAAGTCACGGCATCCTCATCGACGCAGCTGCGGGACCGGGCATCCTCCACGCCGTAACCGGAGTCATCGCCGAACACGGGGGCGACATTTCTGCCTGCTCCATCATTGAAAACACCGCGGCCGGGGCACGGGTGTATTTCGAGGTCACCTCCGGCGACATGGAGCCGATGGCGCAAGGTCTGCGGGCCCTGCCGATTGTCCGCCGCGTGGAATTGCTGAAGAGCATGGAGCGCATCTACGGCAAGCGCATCATCATCATGGGAGGCGGTGCGCAGGTGGCGCAGGTGGCCATCGGTGCGATTGTCGAGGCCGACCGCCACAACATCCGGGGCGAGCATATTTCTGTGGATACCATTCCGCTTGTCGGCGAACAGGCGCTGGCGGAGGCCGTTCGGGCCGTCCCCCGGCTGCCCCGGGCCCGAGCGTTGGTTCTGGCGGGATCGTTGATGGGCGGGGAGATTGAAACTGCCGTTCGCGAGGTTCGCGCCGCCGGATTGCTGGTTGTAAGCCTGAATATGGCCGGAAGCGTACCCGATGCCGCCGATTTGGTGGTGACGGACCCGGTCCAAGCGGGCGTGATGACCGTTATGGCCGTCGCGGACACCGCGCGGTTCAATATTGAACGGTTGACACGGCGGGTGTTCTAGGGAGTTTCGATCCCGGCCTTCTTGCCAGCCTTCACCAACTGCTCGATGTTCACGAAATCGGTCGGATAGTTACCCGTGTAGCACGCATAGCAGTATTCGCCCACTTCATCTGAAACCGCGCGGGTCAGGCCGGGCATCGAAAGATAAGCGACCGAGTCGGCACCGATGAATTTGCGGATCTCCTCGGTGTTCTTGTTTGCCGCGATCAACTCGCGCTTGCTGGGTGTGTCGACGCCATAGAAGCAGGGGGAAACCGTCGGCGGACAGGAAATCCGCAGATGGACTTCCGTGGCCCCGGCCCTGCGGACCATGCGTACAATCTTCTCGCTCGTTGTCCCGCGCACGATGGAATCGTCCACAAGAATGACCCGCTTGCCCTCCAGCAAGGAACGGATCGGGTTCAATTTCAACTTCACGCCGAAATCGCGGATCGCCTGCGAGGGTTCGATGAACGTGCGGCCAACGTAATGGTTGCGGATCAGGGCTTGGCGGTACGGCAGATTCGCCTCCGCCGCATATCCGAGAGCCGCGGTATTGCCGGAATCGGGCACCGGGACGACAATGTCGGCGGGTACGTGCGATTCCTGGGCCAACAACCGGCCCATCTTTTCCCGCGAGGTCTGGACAGGCCGGCCGAAAACCATCGAATCGGGACGCGCGAAATAGACGTGTTCAAAAACGCACTGGGCCCGCGGCTTTTCCGGCGTGTAGCGCTCGCGGGTAATTCCCTCGGGTCCAACGACGACCATCTCCCCGGGTTGCACATCGTTCAAATAAGTGGCGTCCAGAAAATCGAACGCGCAGGTTTCAGATGCGAACACGGTTGCATCCGGGTGGCCCGGTACTTTCAGGTTGCCCATCGCGAGGGGGCGGAAACCGTGGGGGTCGCGGGCGACAATAATCCGGTCCGCCGCCAGAAATACGAGTGAAAACGCGCCTTCCAATTGCAGGAGGGCATCCCGGAGCGCGTCCTTCAAGGTCTTTTCGGTGGAGTGCGCCACCAGGTGCAGGATCACCTCGGTGTCGCTGGAAGCTTGGAAGATGGAGCCCTTGTCCTCCAGATGCTTGCGCAATTCGGCGGCGTTGGTGATGTTGCCGTTGTGCGCCACCGCGATCAGGCCCTTGTTGCAGTGGACCGAAAACGGCTGGGCATTCATCTCGTCCTTGTCGCCGGATGTCGAATACCGCGTGTGGCCGATCGCCAGCGAGCCGGGCAGCCCCTTGATCACCTCGGGCGTGAAAATATCGGACACCACACCGTTTTTCTTTGTGGTGTGGATCGTCTTGCCATCCCACGTTGAGACGCCGGCGCACTCCTGTCCCCGGTGCTGCAGGGTGTAGAGCGAATAGTAGGCAAGCTTGGCAGCTTCCGAATGGCCGTGGATGGCGACTACGCCGCACTCGTCTTTGAATTTGTCGAGCGGGAACTTGTCGAGTACGCCGGACGTTTCAAGCATGTGTGTTGTGGATGCGGTTCGGCAAGGCGCTCTCAAAGCGATTCGAGAGATCGGCGACCGGGATGTCAATCCAACTGCTCATTCCGTTTCCAATCTGTAGCCGAGCTTTCATTGTAACGCCAATTACGAACGCTTCCACGCCGTGTTGACTGGCGATCTCCAGTACGCGTTCCGGCGAGCCGGTGGAAACGACGATCCGCGAAGGACCTTCGTGGAACAGCGCGAAATCCGCCCGCCCCTCGGACGGAATCGTTAACGTTGCGCCCACGCCGCCGTAGCAGGCTTCCGCCACAGCCACTGCCAAGCCGCCGTCGCTCAAATCATGCGCCGATTCGGCCAAGCCCTCCGCCGCCAGAGCCCGCATGGCATCGTGGACGCGCTTTTCGTAGTCCATGTCGAGCACGGGAGGCAATCCCCACGTTTGGCCGAGCAGGGTCTTGGCATACTGCGTGGAGCCGAACCGGGTGGCGTCGGTTTTTCCCATGCCACCCAGCATAACCACGCTTGCTCCTTCACGGCGGAAGGTCGACGGCACCGGAGCCGCCGTCTTCATCAGCCCGACGATGCCCAGGACCGGTGTTGGCAGAATCGCCTCGCCCAAAGTTTCGTTGTACAAGCTGACGTTGCCGCCGGTGATCGGCGTGTCGAAATGGCGGCAGGCTTCGGCCATGCCCTCCACCGATTCCACCAGCTGCGCCATGATTTCCGGACGCTCCGGGTTGCCGAAATTGAGGTTATTGGTGGCGGCGACCGGCATCGCCCCCGTGGTTGCCAAGTTGCGGCAGCACTCGGCCACCATCAATTTGGTGCCTTCGCGCGGATCGAGCGCGCAATAACGCCCGTTGCCGTCCAGTGACATGGCGATCGAGGTGTCCGTACCCTTCACCCGCACCACTGCGGCGTCCGAACCGGGGCCGGCCAGTGTGTTGGTGCGCACTTGGTAGTCGTACTGTTCCCAAATCCAGCGCTTGGAGCAGAGGTCGGGTGAGCCGACCATTTTCAGCAGAGCCGAATTGTAGTCGGCTGGCTCGGCAATTTCCGCCGGAGCCTCCATCGGGAACTTGCGGTATGGTGCCGCGTCATAGGGCCGGTTGTACTTGGGAGCTTCATCGGCCAGGGCGGGATTCGGAATCTCCGCCTCAATCCTGCCTTGGTGGCGAATCCGGAGGTTGCCGTCGTCCGTCACCACGCCGATGGTCACAGCGTCGAGGCCCCATTTGCGGAAGACTTGGAAGACTTCCTCCTCGCGCCCTTTTTCGGCTACCAGCAGCATCCGCTCCTGGGATTCCGAAAGCAGCATCTCGTAGGCAGTCATGCCCTTTTCGCGTTGTGGAACCTTGTCGAGGTCGATATCAATGCCGACTCCGCCACGACTTCCCATTTCGCACGAAGATGACGTCAAACCCGCCGCGCCCATGTCCTGGATGGCCACAATCGCGCCGGTCTTCATGGCTTCGATGCAGGCTTCCAGCAGCAGCTTCTCCATGAACGGATCGCCGACCTGGACGTTCGGCCGCTTCTGCATCGCGTCCGCCCCGAACTCGGCCGAGGCCATCACGGCGCCGTTGATGCCGTCGCGCCCGGTCTTGGCACCCACATAGATCACCGGGTTGCCGATGCCGCTCGCCTTGGCGTAGAAAATCTCGTCCTTCTTGCAAACACCCAAGGCGAAAACGTTCACCAGCGGGTTGCCGGCGTAGGAATCGTCGAATTTGCACTCGCCGCCCACCGTGGGTACGCCGAAACAGTTGCCGTAGTGCGCAATTCCCGAGACGACGCCCGAGAGGATATGCATGTTCTTGGAGCTCGGCTCGCCGAATCGCAGCGAATCGAGGACCGCGATTGGCCGCGCACCCATCGTAAAGATGTCGCGCAGAATGCCGCCTACGCCGGTGGCCGCGCCTTGGAAAGGCTCAATGTAGCTGGGGTGGTTGTGCGATTCGATCTTGAAGGCCACGACCCAGTCGCCGCCTATCCCGATCACACCGGCGTTTTCACCGGGCCCCTGGACCACGTACTTGCCCTCGTTGGGCAGCTTGCGCAGGTGGATCTTGGAACTCTTGTAGGAGCAGTGCTCGCTCCACATGACGCTGAATACGCCGAGTTCGGTGTAGCTCGGCTCGCGCCCGAGCAGCGAGACGATCTTGTCGTACTCGCCCTGTGTGAGCTGGTGCAGTTTGATCAGCTCCGGGGTGATTTTCATTTGGAAAGTACCGGGGTATTTGCGAACATCGATTGGAAGATGCCCAGTCCGTCGATCGAGCCCATCAGCGGATCGCAGACGCGCTCCGGGTGCGGCATCATGCCCAGCACGTTGCGGCCCTTGTTCAAAATGCCCGCGATGTCGCGCTTGGAGCCGTTGGGGTTGTCGAGATAGCGGAATGCCACGCGGTCTTCGGCTTCCAGTTCGTCCAGTGTGTGCTCATCGGCGAAATAGCAGCCTTCGCCGTGGGCGATGGGAAGATGCAGCACGGTGTCCTTGCCCACCAAGGAGGTGAAGGGCGAGTTGGACGTCTCCGTCCGCAAGCCGACTTCCTTGCAGATGAATTTGAGATCCCGGTTGCGCAAAAGTGCCCCGGGGAGCAGTCCCGCTTCCACCAGAATCTGGAATCCGTTGCAGATGCCGATCACCAAGCCGCCGTCGGCAGCGAATTTCTTCACTGCGGCCATCACCGGCGAAAAGCGGGCGATGGCACCGCAGCGCAGGTAATCGCCGTAGGAGAAGCCGCCGGGAAGGATGACGGCGTCGACATCCCCCAAGGTTGGGGAGTCATGCCAGATGAACTCGGCGTGTCCCTTCAGGTTCTCGTTGATTGCGTACCACGCATCGTGGTCGCAATTACTGCCGGGAAAAACGACGACTCCAGCTTTCATGTGGGGAATCTTGATTTTAGCAGTGTCGGTGCAGCAAGGCGGATGTCGGTCTGGACAAAATCGTCGCCCTTCGCAAGTAGAGGCTCCCCGGACACACTTGCCAATGCATAGGAACAGCAGTCGCCAAAATTCAGCGCCGCGCGGTGCCGACCCTTGCCAAAACGCAACCATGCCCGCCTCGCCACTTCCGCCTGCTCCTTGTTAAACGGCACCTGTTCAATGGATGCGCGCTGCAGCAGCAGGTCAAGCTCTCCTATTCCGAGGGGCCCCTTCTTGGCACCCAGCACCATCGACGCCTCGAATACCGATACCGATGACACGAGGCGAACAGGGTCTAAGTCGATTCTTGCGGCAAAGTCTTGAGCTTCGTCCTCTGCGAGCAAGATTGCCACCAAGGCCGATGTATCGACTACCATCCACCAAACTCGTTGTAACCAAGGATTTCATCCGGGGAACGTTGGTCCACGTCCGGGAGCGATGCACATCGCTGGCCGATTTCCATCAAGTCATCCGCCAAACAGGGAGCCGCTGTCCTGCCTTCCACCCGGCGGAGTTGTTCCCGGAGTGCCTGTGTAACCGCTCCGGTAATGGACAAGCCGGTAAGGAGGGAAAGTCTCCGAGCCAAGTCGTCAGCTTCGGGATTCTTGATGTTTAGCATGAAGATTCTTTACTTTTTTCTTCATTCTACATCCCGCGCCGGTGGAAAATCTGCTCCCGGACTAGACTGCCCGCAAAACCGTGATCGTAATATCGTCCGATTGCGGCGCTCCGTTGGCGAACGCATCCACGGCTTCGATCACCTTTTGCGTGATTTCCGCCGCCGGTAGTGCCGCATAGTCGCGCACCAGTTGCTCCACCGCCTCGTTGTCCAACATTTCCTGGTCGGCGTTCATCGCCTCGGCGACTCCGTCCGAGCAGATCAGGATCACGTCGCCAGTGCCAAGTTCCAGATCACCCTGTTCATATTTTGCAAAAGGAACCAACCCGACAGGCATGCCGCCGACGTTGAGCGACTCCACCGTACCGTCGGCACGCAGCAGCACCGGAGGCTCCTGTCCGGCGGTGACGTAGCGGAATTTCCGGCCCGTTGCGTCCACTTGGGCAACAAAGAGGGTTGAGTACTTGTCCGAGGTCGAAAACGAGTAGATAGCCTTGTTGAAGCCTTCGATCAAATTTGCCAACGAGGCCGGCGGCTCCACCACCTTCGTGCGGATCGAGGCTTGAATGCTGGCCATTAGCACCGCTGCCGCGATTCCCTTGCCGGATACATCGCCCAGGGTCAGAATCATGCCGCCGTCGGGCATCGCGATGAAATCGTAGTAGTCGCCACCGACGCCCTTGGCCGGACGGCAAAGCGCGGCGTAATCCAATCCGGCGATCTTCGGCGGATTTTGGGGAAACAGGCGGCGCTGGACGTTCGATGCGATGTCGATCTCTTTTTGGAGCAGGCGCGCACCTTCGGCGGCCTCGCGGTTGCGTTGGGCTTCCAGTGAGTTTGCCGCATAGGCCGCAGCGAGGCCCAGAAGTTCGGCGTCAGCTGGCTGGAAGCCGTCGGGCTTGTTGAGGGCCTGGAGGACGCCGATCACCGTGCCATCGGAACCTCGCAACGGGATGGAGAGCAGCGATTTGGTCTGGTAGCCGCCTGCCGCGTTCTTCATGAAGCGGGGGTCGTTGTCGGGGTCGTTGACCAGAATCGTCTCGCCACCAGCCACGGTTGCGCCGACGATGCCGGTGCCGATGGGGATGCGGATTTCGTCCACGCCGTGCGCGACGGTTGTCCAAAGCTGGTCCCGCTTGTGGTCGACGAGCCAAACGCTGCAGCGGTCGGCACCGACAAG